>DASYKU010000048.1 GCA_035995165.1 Mycobacteriales bacterium | reverse complement strand
CAGCCTGCGACGGACGAGCTGCAGATAGAACTGCGCGACAACCCCAAGGTAGACGACCAGTCGTGAGCACGAGAGCCCGGCTCAGGTGCCGGGCTTGAACACGACCTTGAACGTCCCGTCCTCCTTGGTCTGGACGTTCTTGTAGGCCTTGGGAGCGTCGGCGAGGGGGACGGGGTGGGTTGCGAACGTCTCGGTGCCCAGCGGGTCGCCCTCGCCGGTGAGCAAGGGCATGATGTCGTCGATCCCGCGCTTGACGTTGGCCTGGCCGCCGCGGATCTGGATCTGCTTGTCGAAGATCTGCAGCATGTTCAGCGGGTCGGCGGTGCCGCCGTAGACGCCCGAGAGCGAGACGGTCCCGCCGCGGCGGACGAGCTCGACGGCCATGTTGAGCGCGCTGAGGCGGTCGACGCCGACGTTCTCCATCACCTTCTTGGCGACGGCGTCGGGCATCATCCCGGCGATCGTGTGGGCGAGCTTGCCGCCCGGCGCGCCGTGGGCCTCCATGCCGACCGCGTCGATCACGGCGTCCGGGCCGCGGCCGGCGGTCCGCTCGATCAGCGCCTCGGCGAGGTCGTCCACCTCGCGCAGGTCGAGGGTCTCGGCGCCGTACCTGGCGGCCAGCGCGAGCCGCTCGGGGACGAGGTCGACGGCGATCACCCGCTCCGCGCCGAGGTGCCGGCCGACGCGGGTGCTCATCTGCCCGATCGGGCCGAGGCCCAGCACGGCCAGGGTGCCGCCGTTCGGCACGTCCGCATACCGGACCGCCTGCCAGGCTGTCGGCAGGACGTCGGACAGGTAGACGAACCGCTGGTCCGGCGGTCCGTCCGGGACCTTGATCGGGCCGAAGTGCGCCTGCGGGACCCGCAGATACTCGGCCTGACCGCCCGGCACCGAGCCGTACAGCGCGGTGTAGCCGAGCAGGGCCGCGCCCTTGCCCTGGGAGCGGACCTGGGTGGTCTCGCACTGTGCGTACAGCCCGCGCGAGCACATCCAGCAGGAGCCGCAGGAGATGTTGAACGGGACGACCACCCGGTCGCCGGGCCGGATGTGGGTGACCTCGGACCCCACCTCCTCGACGATCCCCATCGGCTCGTGCCCGAGCACGTCACCAGGGCTCAGGTACGGCCCGAGCACCTCGTACAGGTGCAGATCGGACCCGCAGATCGCGGTCGAGGTGATCCGGACCACGGCGTCGGTCGGTTCGACGATCTTCGGGTCCGGGACCGTCTCGACCCGGACATCCCGCTTGCCCTGCCATGTCAACGCCCGCATGACGTCTCCCCTCCGTGTCGGCGACCTCCGGTCTCTATCCGCCTGCGGGCGGGCCAATCCAGCCTGCGCCCGTGACTGCGGGGCCGGGCCGGCGCGGTCGGTGCGCGGCGGTGACGGATGCGGCGGTCGGGCCGGTGGGCGGGTGCCGTCGACGGCGACCGTGGGGACGCTGGTGACGCGGTCGCGGGCGGCCGGGCCGGTGACGTAGCCGGCGTAGCACGGTTCAGTTCTCCCGCAGCCGTACGGAGACCGAGTCGCCGTCGACGCGGACCTCCAGCACCGGCTGCGGCGCGGTCGCCGGACCGGTGCGCACCTGGCCGTCGCGGACCCGGAACGTGCTGCCGTGCCAGGGGCAGGTGACGCACAGGTCGTCGCCGGAGCCGGACAGGTCGCCCTCGGACAGCGGTCCGGACAGGTGCGAGCACAGGTCGTAGAGCACATCGACCCGCCGCCCCCGGCGCAGGGCGAACACCGCCGTCTCGGTGACGATCTGCCGGACCGGCACGCCGTCGGGGAGGTCGTCCACGGCGCAGAGCCGGGTCCAGTCCTCGGGCAGCACGTGCGGGGCTTCCTCCGCGTGGTTGACGCCGGCGCCCTGCCGGTACGCCAGGTGGCCGCCGAGGTAGGCGCCGGCACCGCCGACGGCCAGCGCTGCGAGACTCCAGAGCCGGCCGCCGGCCGAGTCGCCGCGCCGACGGGCCCGCCAGGAGGCGATCTGCGCCGCGACCGCGGCGACGTTCGCGCCGGCGTGGACCAGGCCCACCCGCTGCTGCTGGGGATGCAGGTCAGACCAGTCGGCCCAGCCGGCCAGCGCCGCGGGAGCCGCGCTGAGCACTCCGAGGCCGACCAGCGTGCGGGCGGCGTTCTCCGACCGTCCCGGCAGCAGGTCCAGCGCGGTCGCCGACAGCCAGCTGCCGAGCGGGACCAGCACCACGGCCGGATGCAGGGCGTGCCCCAGCCAGACGCCATGCAGGGCGTCCCGGACGCCGGCAGTGGGCAGCGCCGCATCCACGGCTTTCTTCACGGCGGCCGACACGGGATCGAGACGCCGGGACCGCTCGACGGCGTCGACAACGGCATCCAGCGGTCGCAGGGAATGCATACCGGTCAGCGTTACCACAATGGCCCGGTTCAAACCGGCGCGGACGTCGGCCGCCGCCCGAGCGTCCCCGGGCGGCGGCCGTCCCCCGGTGATGGGACGATGTCGTGACGCAGCGATGACGTGGCTGTCCGGGATTCAGGTGTGGACGCCCGGCGGCGGGGAACCCCGGGTCCCGGCCGGGCGGTCCGGCCGGAGACGGATGGAGGTGGCGATGCAAGGACAGCGGACGGCGGCGGCCGAGGTGTCCGCTGCGGACGACCGGCTGGCGGAGCGGCTGACCGTCGTACTGCTCACGTACAACTGCGCGGCCCGGATCGGCGCGGTGCTGGATCGGCTGACCGGCCTCGGCGTGCCGGTCGTGGTCGTCGACAACGGATCCCGGGACGACATCCGGGGCGTACTGGCCGGGTTCCCCGGGGTCGACGCGGTGCTGCTGCCCACCAACATCGGCGCGGCCGCCCGCAACGCCGGCCTGGAGCGGGCCACCACCCCCTATGTCGCGTTCTGCGACGACGACGGCTGGTACGAGCGCGACGGGCTGCGCGCGGCCGTGGACCTGCTCGACGCGCACCCGAGACTGGGGCTGGTCAACGCGCGCATCCTCGTCGGCGCGGAGCAGCGGCTGGACGTGATCAGCGCGGAGATGGCGGCCAGCCCGGTGCCGGAGCGGGCCGGCATCCCCGGGCCGGTGCTGTTGAGCTTCATGGCCGGTGCCGCGATCGTGCGGCGTGAGGCGTACCAGGAGGCGGGCGGGTACGACGGGCGGTTCTTCATCGGCGGCGAGGAGGAGACGCTGGCGGTGAAGCTGGCCCGGCGCGGCTGGCAGATGCGCTACGCGCCGGAGGTCGTCCTGCACCACCGGCCGAGCCTGGCCAACGCCGGGTCGCTGCGGCACATCGGCCTGCGTAACACGGTCGTCAACGCCTGGTTGCACCGGCCGCTGCGCAGCGCCCTGCGGTGGACCGCGTTCAGCCTCGCCGATGCCCCGAAGAACCGGGACTTCGGGCGCGGGCTCGGGCTGATCCTGCGGGCGGTCCCGTGGATCCTGCGCGAGCGGTCGCCGATGCCGGCCGCGCTCGACGCCGACCTGCGGCTGCTGGACGAACGGCGGTTCCGGGTCCGGCGCCGTTTCCTCACCTACCGGGAGGACCTGCGGCGCAGCGCCTATCCCCGCCCCGGCGGATTGTTCGAGGGATCCGGGGTACGACTGCCGCCCGGAACGGAGTCCGAACGAGGGGAAGGAGAGATGTCATGGCCAGCGGAGTAGCCGCGGTGTGGGTTCCGGTCCAGGACATGGCGCGGGCGGTCGGGTTCTATCAGGACACGCTCGGCTTCGAGGTGACCAAGCAGCAGTCCGACTGGAGCGAGGTCGACGCGAACGGGCTCAAGATCGGGCTGAACGGCCGGGAAGGGACCGGCGCACAGGCCGACGGCGGCGCCGTCATCAGCTTCCAGCCCGACGGCGACATCGAGGACGAGGTCAGCCGGCTGCGCTCGGCCGGAGTGACGTTCGCCGGCGACATCAGCGACCACGACTGGGGCCGCATCGCCGCGTTCAAGGACAGCGAGGGCAACGACCTGCAGCTCTACAGCGCCCCCAGCAACTGACCGCCACGGGACCGGCGGCCCGACCGCCCGGTCCCGGCGGGATAACGCGTTGCCGGCGGCGGTTAGCGTCGTCCTCGTGACCGGGACGCTTGCTGTTCATCGTCGGCCCGCCGGCGGTCGGCAAGATGACCGTGGGCGAGGCGATCGCCGCCCGGACCGGCCTGCGGGTGTTCCACAACCACCTGGCGATCGAGCCGGTGCTGCGGCTCTTCCCGTACGGGACCCCGCCGTTCGGGCGGCTGGTCGACCGGTTCCGGCGTGACCTGATCGAGGAGGTTGCGGCCAGCGACCGGCCCGGCCTGATCTTCACCTTGGTCTGGGCGTTCGACCTTGCCGAGGACGAGCAGGCGGTCCGGCGGTTCGCCGAGCCGTTCCGGACCCGGGGCGGCCGGGTGCTCCACCTCGAGCTGGAGGCGAGCCAGGAGGAGCGGCTGCGGCGCAACCGGGGCGAGCACCGGCTGGCCGAGAAACCGTCCAAACGCGACCTGGCCGCCTCCGAGCGGGGTCTGCTGGAGCTGGACGAGCGGTATCAGCTCGGCTCGGGCGGCCGGTTCGACGACCGCACCGACTACCTCCGCCTCGACAACACGCGGCTGGATCCGGACCGGGTCGCCGCCCTCGTCATCGAGCACTTCCGGCTTCCGTCAGCGGGGTAGCCCGGCCGGAGATGTGCAGGACGTGGGTTCCGTCGGGCCGCGACACGAACCGGACCGGCGTCAGGTGGGTTGTCACCCAGGCGGCCAGAGTGCCCTTCGCGTCGGGTGCGCCCTACTGGTCGTTAGGGTTTCAGCATGGTGCCGCGGGTCGTCGTCGTTCGGTCCACTGTGGACATACCGTGATCTCGGTCGAGCCGGCGACGCCGGGGCGCTGGGACGACGTCGTGCTGGCGTTCGGCACCGGGTCCTGCTGGTGCCAGCGGTTCCGGCGCCACGACGAGGCCGACAACCGGGCGGCGCTGCGGGCGGAGATCGAGACGGGCGTGGTGCCGGTGGGGCTGATCGCCTACGTGGAGGGCGATCCGGCCGCGTGGAGCCGGGTCGTGCCCCGGCACACGTTGCCCGGGGTGCAGGAGAATCGGGCCCTCCGGCGGCTGCTGGCGGACGACCCGGGCGCGTGGTGGGTGAGTTGCGTCGTCGTGCGGCGGGAGCATCGCGGCCACGGGGTGGGGGTCGCGTTGCTCCGGGCGGCGGTCGACCACGCCCGGCGGCACGGGGCGACCGCGCTCGACGGCCACCCCGTCGACGTCGGCCGGCTGAAGGCGAGGCCGTCGGCGTCGGCGTTGTTCACCGGCACGCGGTCGATGTTCGCCGCGGCCGGCTTCGAGGAGATCGGGCGGACCTACGTCAGCCGGCCGGTCATGCGGCGGGAGCTCGGCTGACGGTGCTCACCCGGCGTTGCCGGATCCGGCCGTCGCGCCGGCCTTGGGCGGCGGGGCCTGCTGGGCGGGCGCGCTCCGCTGCGCCGGGGTCTGTCCGGTCGGGACCGGCCCGGTCCGGGACTGCGGCGCCGGGGTCTGTCCGGTCGGGGACTGCTGGGACTGAGTCGGCTGGGCCGGGGTCGGCTGCCCGGGCGTGCGGCCGGCCGGGGCCGGCTCGACGGGGGTCTGGTCGGCCGGCGGGCGCGGAGCGGGGACCTGTCCGGCCGGGCCGAGCGGCCGGCCGGCCTCGTCGACCTGCGGCGCGTCCACCCAGAGCGCGCGCAGCTGCGCCTGCATGAAGGTCAGCAGCCGCGACCGGTAGTCCCGGTCGAACTCCTGCAGCGCCTCGATGTTCTGCTGGAGCGCCTCCCGCTTGGTGGCGAGGTTGCCGACCTCCTCGTCGTAGCGCTGCCGGGCCAGCCGCTGGAGCTCGTCCGCGGTGGCCCGCGCCTCCTTGTCGACGTCCGCGGCCTGCGCCCGGGCGTCGGCGAGCAGCTTCTCGCCGTGCTGCTTGGCGGTCTCCGCCTGCGCCTGGACCTCCTTGCCGGCCCGCTCGACCTGGGCCCGGGCCTCGGTCAGCGCCGTGTCCGCCTCGTGCCGGACCGAGTCGGCCTGGGTGTGGGCGTCGCGCAGGATCTGCTCGGCCGCCGCGCGCGCCTCGACCTGGATCCGCTCCGCCTCGCGGTGCGCGGTGGCGACGTGCTCGTCGGCCGTACGCTGCGCGAGCGTCAGCATCTGCAGCGCCTGCTGGACGTCCGCGCCGGACTGCGGCTCGGCCGGGCCCGGCGGCACCAGCGGTGGCGGTCCGGGCTGCGGCGGCGCCGCCTGGACGCCGGCCAGCGGCGTGAGGCGGCCCTCGGGCGCGTCCGACTCCCGGTGCTGCCCCTTCGCGCGGGTCTTCATCCAGCCATCGGTCAAGGGGACGACCTCCAGGATCGGCATGTTCCGGGCGGGCGCCGAAAACTACCAACCACAGCCAGAAGGTTCGATGCCCAGCCCCGATCGTGATCGGCGGGCTACTGCGAGTCGCCGAATTCGGCTCAGCAGTTGGCTTCGGTGGGGACGTCGTAGGTGGACAGCAGCGGGATCCCGCGATCGTCCCGGATGTTGCCCTCGGTGAATCCGTCCTGACCGGCTCTTTCCAATCCGTCCATCTCCGTCGCCTGGTGCGGGGTGAGGGCGGCCAGGTAGTAGCGGAAGGTCAGGCCGCCCGCGCAGTCGTAGCCGACTTTCTTGCCGGTGACCGACCAGCAGCCGGCGCTGTCCGGCTTGATCTGCCGTACGACGTGAATTTGGGACGACCCGTAGACCGGTGGCGCGCTGGAGTCGTGGGTGGTGGGATCGGCGGTGCCCAGGATCCACAGCACCTTGTCGCTGCCGACCCGACCCCGAATTCGTCCCGAC
Source organism: Mycobacteriales bacterium (assembly GCA_035995165.1). Lineage (NCBI taxonomy): Bacteria > Bacillati > Actinomycetota > Actinomycetes > Mycobacteriales > Mycobacteriales bacterium. The sequence continues at coordinate 138,978 of DASYKU010000048.1, read as the reverse complement.
ATGTCGAGGTCGACCTCGCTGCCGCGCTGTTCGTGGACCGTGTAACTGGCCTCCACCAGGCCCGTGTCGGCGGCGCTGTCCGGGCCCGGCCTGACGACGGCATTGCTGGTCTGCCGATCGCAGGCAGCCGCACTCGGGCTGGGAGCGGCCGTGGTCCGGAGCGCTGCGCTCCCGGCGGGATCGTTTCCCCGGTTCGGCAGGATCACCGCGGCCACCACCGCCACGACGGCGACGAGAAGCGCGCCTGCCGCGAGCAGCGCTGGGGTGATCCGGCGGCGCCGCGGCGGGTCGGCGGCCGGTGCCGCGGGTCCGCCGACCTCGAGGCGCCGCGCGGTCAGCTCCGCCAGCCGGTCCGGCGTGTGGTCGTCCGCGCTCAGCCAGCCGATCGCGGGATTCAGCAGTTCCGGCGGGATCGTGACACCACCGACGACGACCGGCAGGAGGTAGGTCTGGCCTTTCCGCCGGAACCCCTCTTCGACCGCGGCGGCGAATTCGTCCTGCGGGTACGGCGTGGCCAGGTATTCCGCCGAGATGAACGGCATGACGAATCGCGCCGCCGATCCGCCGTAGACCTTCCTGAACTCGTAGATGAAGTTGCGGCCCCAGTAGGAGACGGTCATGTCGCGGTCGTAGAACACCCTCAGGCCGCGCCGCCGGCAGGCCTCGACGAATTTCTCCACGTACGCGCGCTGCGGTCCGGCGAAGGACACGGCCACGTCGTATTCGTAGGGATCGCTCACCACCGGCGGAGCTTAGTGGAAGCGATGACCGAAGACGTTTCCGTGATTTCCGAAGGGAATGAGGGGATCCGGACAGGAGAGGCGGCAACGGACCCCCGGTCGGGTGGGTGTGGCGAGGGTCGCGTGCCACCCGGCGTGCGCGCGGTCCGGCGCTATCTACGCTGAAGCGTGCCTTCCCGTTCCTCCGCGACCCTGGGTCCTGTCCGTACGGTGCCGATCGCCCGGCCCGGCGGGCTGCTGGACCTGCTGCCCGAGCAGGGCGGTCTGGCCTGGGTGACCGACGGGGAAGGCCTGGTCGGGTGGGGTACGGCGGCCCGGCTCGACCTCACCGGGCCGGACCCGTTCGGACAGGCCGACCGGTGGTGGCGGGAGCTGACCGCGGGGGTGCACGTCGTCGACGAGGTCGGGCTGCCGGGTTGCGGTCCGGTCGCGTTCGGGTCGTTCGCGTTCGACGCGGAGACCGGCCGGTCGACGCTGATCGTGCCCGAGACGGTGGTCGGGGTCCGGGACGGTGTCTGGTGGCTGACCACGATCGGCCCGGCCGCGGGTGTGCCGGAGCGCCGGGAGCCGCCGCGGGCCCCGGGTCCGCTCACGGCCGGGCACGGTTCGCGTACGGCCGAGGAGTGGACCGGGCTGGTCGCCGAGGCGATCCGGCGGATCGGGGCCGGCCAGGTGGAGAAGGTGGTGCTGGCCCGGGACGTCGTGGTCCGGGCCGGCGGGCCGGTCGACCCGCGCTGGCCGCTGGGCCGGCTGGCCGCGGGCTACCCGAGCTGCTGGACGTTCGCGGTGGACGGGCTGCTGGGTGCGACCCCGGAGATGCTGGTCCGGCTGGAAAAGGGCGCCGCGAGCTCGCGGGTGCTGGCCGGCACGCTGCGCCGGACCGGCGACCCGAACCGGGACCGCGGCAGCACGCTGTCCGGCTCGGTCAAGGACCGCGAGGAGCACGGGTACGGCGTGCGGTCGGTCGCCGACGCGCTGGCCCGGCACTGCCGGTCGGTCGCCGTGCCGGACCAGCCGTACGTGCTCGCGCTGCCCAACGTGATGCACCTGGCCACGGACGTGTCCGCGGTGGTGGCCGACGGCTCGACCTCGCTCGGCCTGCTCGCCTCGCTGCACCCGTCGGCGGCGGTCTGCGGGTCGCCGACGCCGGCGGCGCTGCAGGTGATCCGCGACATCGAAGGCCTGGACCGGGGCCGGTACGCCGGCCCCGTCGGCTGGATGAACGCCGACGGCGACGGCGAGTGGGGCATCGCGCTGCGTTGCGCCGAGATCGACCCGGCGGCCCCGGAGCGGCTGCGGCTGTTCGCCGGCTGCGGGATCGTGGCCGGCTCCAAGCCGGCCGAGGAGCTGGCCGAGAGCGAGGCCAAGCTCGTCCCCGTACGGGACGCGTTGCGGTCCTAGCCTGCGACCGCGGTGATCGCGGCGTCGAGCTCGGCGGCGGCGTGCCGGTCGGTGCGAACCTCGATCACCCGGATGCCCTGTGGTTCGGCCAGCGCCCCGCGTAGTTCGGTGCGGGACGTGACGCGCTGGTACGGCGTGCCGGTGGCGGCGCAGAGGGCGGCGAGGTCGACCCCGTGCGGGGTGCCGAAGACCCGCTCGAACGCCTCGGCGTACTCCGGGGCGCCCTGTTCCAGCACGCCGAAGATCGCCCCGCCGTCGTTGTTGACCACCACGACGGTGAGGTCGGGGCGGGGCTCGTCCGGGCCGATGACCAGGCCGTTCGCGTCGTGCAGGAAGGTCAGGTCGCCGAGCAGGGCGTACGCGGGGCCGTGGGCGAGGGCGGCGCCGACGGCGGTGGAGACGGTGCCGTCGATGCCGGCGGCGCCGCGGTTGGCCAGCACGGTGACGCCGGCCCGGGGGCCGGCCAGGAACAGGTCGCGGACCGGCTTGGACGAGCCGCAGACGACCAGGCCGCCGGGTGGGACGGCGTCCATCAGCTCGGCCGCCACCCCCGGCTCGGACAGGGCGTCGCCCAGCAGCGCGTCCACGGCCTTCCGGGCGGCGTCGGCGGCGTCCCGCCAGGCCGGCAACCAGCTCTCGTCCCGGTCCCCCGCCGGCGCGAGCGCACCCGATCCCGCCACGAGCGCGGTGGGGACGGCGGGCAGGACCCGGGCGGCGCGGCCGGACGGGTCGGTCCAGGTGGAGCCGGGGGAGACCACGTCCAGCGGCGCGGCCGCCAGCAGCCGGCCGACCGCGCGGCTGAGCGTCGGCCGGCCGACCGCGAGCACCCGGTCCGGCCGGTGCGCGGCCACGAACCCGCCCCGCAGCAGCAGGTCGCCGCCGGCCAGGACGTTCGGTCCGGCCGCGAGCCGCGCGCTCGGCTCGGCCACGACCGGCCAGCCGCGGGTCTCGGCCAGCGCCACCGCGGCCGCGCTCACCGCGGCCGGCGCGTCGCCGAGCACCAGGACCGTACGGGCCGGCAGGTCGTCGGCGACCGGAGCGGGTGCCGCCGGCGGCAGCACCTCGGTCCAGGGCCCGGCCCGCCCGGCCAGCGGCTCCGGCCAGTCGTCGTCCGGCGACGGGACCAGCGGCTCCCGCAGCGCCAGGTTGACGTGCACCGGCCCGGTCGCGGCGGCGGCCACCGCCCGGCACACCGCCGAGCGCCAGTACGCGTTCTGCCCGGCCCGGCTCTCGGGCGCGCCCAGCTCGGTGAACAGCCGGACCGCGGTGCCGAAGATGCCCGGCTGGTCGACGGTCTGGTTGGCGCCGACCCCCCGCAGCTCCGGCGGCCGGTCGGCGGTCAGCACGAGCAGCGGTACCCCGGCGTGCGCGGCCTCCAGCACCGCCGGGTGCAGGTTGGCGACCGCCGTCCCGGACGTGGTCACCACCGCGGCCGGGATCCCGGACGCCTTCGCCAGCCCGAGCGCGAGGAACCCGGCCGACCGCTCGTCGATCCGGACGTGCAGCCGCAGCCGACCGGCCGCATCGGCCGCGTGCAGCGCGAACGCCAGGGGAGCGGAGCGCGACCCGGGCGACAGCACCGCCTCGCGGACGCCGTTGCGGACCAGCTCGTCGACGAGCACGCGGGCCAACGCGGTCGACGGGTTCACGGGGCCGCCAGCAGGGCGTGGCAGCGGCGCAGCCGATCGGTCCACCACACCTGCCGGTCCGGCGCCGCGGCCAGCGCGTCCCGCCGGTCGGGATCGACCGGGCGGACGGGGAGGGCACCGTCGCGGGGGAGCAGCGGCGCGGTGGTGACGTCGGTCGCGAGGAGGCCGGCGGTGCCGAGACCGCAGGCGTACGGCAGGTCGGGCAGGGCGGCGGCCAGCGCGACGCCGGCGGCGATCCCGACCGAGGTGTCCAGCGCGCTGGACACCACCACCGGCAGCCCGCACGACCCGGCCACCGCCAGCGCGGCCCGGACCCCGCCCATCGGCGCGACCTTGAGCACGACCACGTCGGCCGCCCCGGCCAGCGCGACCCGCGCCGGGTCGGCGGCCTTGCGCACGCTCTCGTCCGCGGCGATCGGGACGGCGCCGGCCAGCTCCCGGCGCAGCGCCGCCAGCTCGGGCACGCTCGCGCAGGGCTGCTCGGCGTACTCCAGCCCGTACGGGGCGAGCGCGGTCAGGGCCACGACCGCCTGCGGGACCGACCAGGCCGCGTTCGCGTCCACCCGGATCCGCCCGTCCGGCCCGAGCGCCGCGCGGACCGCGGCCACCCGGGCCACGTCGTCGGCGAGCACCTGACCGGCCTGGGCGACCTTCACCTTCGCCGTCCTACAGCCGGGGAAGCGGGCCAGGACGGCGGGGACCGAGGCGGCCGGCACCGCGGGCACGGTCGCGTTCACCGGGACGGCCGACCGTCGTGGGGCCGGCCAGCCGGTCCAGGCCGCCTCGACCGCCGCCGCCAGCCAGCGGGCCGACTCCGCGTCGTCGTACTCGACGAACGGGGCGAACTCGCCCCACCCTGCCGGTCCCCGCAGCAGTACCGCCTCGCGCGCGTCGACGCCGCGGAACGGGACCGCCAGCGGCACCCGGACGACGTGCAGCCCGGCGCTCAGCTCCGCCCATCCGGGCAGGTCGGGCGGTCGCGGCACCGTTCCATCCTGCCCCTACCATCGGCGCATGCCGTCACCGGAGGTATCGGAGCTGTTCGACCCGGACAGCTGGCGTGCGGTCCCCGGGTTCACGCTGACCGACGTGACGTACCACCGGCAGGTCACCGCGTCCGGCGACGGGCCGGTGGTCCGGGTCGCGTTCGACCGCCCGGAGGTCCGCAACGCGTTCCGGCCGCACACGGTGGACGAGCTCTACCGGGTGCTCGACCACGCCCGGATGACCCCGGACGTCGGCTGCGTGCTGCTGACCGGCAACGGGCCGTCGCCGCGCGACGGCGGCTGGGCCTTCTGCTCCGGCGGCGACCAGCGCATCCGCGGCCGGTCCGGCTACCAGTACGCGGCCGACGGCGAGCGTCCCGACCCGGCCGCGGCCGGCCGGCTGCACATCCTCGAGGTGCAGCGGCTGATCCGGATGATGCCCAAGGTCGTCATCGCGGTCGTACCGGGCTGGGCCGCCGGCGGTGGGCACAGCCTGCACGCGGTCTGCGACCTCACGCTGGCCAGCGCCGAGCACGCCCGGTTCAAGCAGACCGACGCGGACGTGGGCAGCTTCGACGGCGGGTACGGCTCGGCGTACCTGGCCCGGCAGGTCGGGCAGAAGTTCGCCCGGGAGATCTTCTTCCTCGGCCGCACGTACGACGCCGCCGCGGCGCACCGGATGGGCATGGTCAACGAGGTCGTCCCGCACGCGTCGCTGGAGCAGGTGGCGCTGGAGTGGGGGCTGACGATCTGCGCCAAGAGCCCCACCGCCCAGCGGATGCTCAAGTACGCGTTCAACCTCGCCGACGACGGGCTGGTCGGGCAGCAGCTGTTCGCGGGTGAGGCGACGCGGCTGGCGTACATGACCGACGAGGCGGTCGAGGGGCGCGACGCCTTCCTGGAGAAGCGGCCGCCGGACTGGTCGCCGTTCCCGTACTACTACTGATGCGCACGATCCCCGCCCGGTACGGGCCGGAGCTGGTCGCCGCGCTCGTCGCCGCGCTCGACGGCACCGGCCCGGCGGTGCTGCCGTTGCCGTCCGGCGCCGAGGGTTCCCGGCTCCGTACGGTCCTGCGCCCGGATCTGCCGGTCGAGGTCGGGATCGCGCTGGTGGTGCCGACCTCGGGATCCACCGGCGATCCGAAGGGGGTGCTGCTGAGCGCGGCGGCACTGGAGGCGTCCGCGGCCGCGACCGAGCGCCGGCTCGGCGGGCCCGGGCGCTGGACCCTGGCCCTCCCGGTCACCCACATCGCCGGCCTCCAGGTCGTCCTGCGCGCGCTGCGCGCCGGCTCCCCGCCGGTACCCGTGAACCCCGGCCCGCCCGACTCTGCGCCGGGCCCCGCGCCCGACTCCGCGCCGGGCCCCGCGCCCGACTCTGCGCCGGGCCGCGCGCCCGACTCCGCGGCAGCGGCGGCCTCGGGGGGCGGCGCGGCGGGTTTTGTGGCGGCGACGGAAGCGCTCGGGGCCGGTCGGCGGTACACGTCGTTGGTGCCCACGCAGCTGCGGCGGCTGCTCGCGGCCGGGCCGGCGGCGCTGGACGCACTCCGCTCGTACGACGCCGTCCTGCTCGGGGGCGCCGCCCCGCCGGCCGCCCTGCTGACCGTCGCCCGCGAGGCCGGCGTCAACCTCGTCGTCACGTACGGGATGTCGGAGACCTGCGGCGGCTGCGTGTACGACGGCCTGCCCCTGGACGGCGTGACCGTCGACCTCGACGCCACCGACCGGATCCGGCTCGGCGGGCCGGTCCTGGCCCGCGGCTACCGGTTGCGTCCGGAGCTGACAGCACAAGCGTTCGCCGGCGGCCGGTTCATCACCGGCGACGTCGGCCGGCTGGACCTGGCCCGGCTGACCGTGCTCGGCCGCGCCGACGACGTGCTGGTGACCGGCGGCGAGAAGGTCGCGCCGGCCGCGGTGGAGGCGGCGCTGGCCGAGCATCCGGCGGTGGCGGAGGCGGCCGTGATCGGCGTGGCCGACGAGGAGTGGGGGCAGCGGGTGGTGGCAGTGGTGGTGCTGCGGGACGGGGCCGGGCTGACGCTGGAGGAGGCGCGGCGGCAGGTGGCCGAGCGGGTGTCCCGGGTGGCGGCGCCGCGGGAGCTGCGCGTGGTCGACGCGCTGCCGCTGCTCCCCTCGGGCAAGCTCGACCGGGTGGCGCTGCGGTGACGACGGTCGGGCAGTGGGTCCAGGGCGCGCGGCCGCGCACGCTGCCGGCCGCGCTCGCGCCGGTGCTCGCCGGGACCGGCGCCGCCGCCGCGGCCGGTGACGTCCGCCCCGGGCGGGCGCTGCTCGCGCTGGTCGTCGCGCTCGCCCTGCAGGTCGCGGTCAACTACGCGAACGACTACAGCGACGGCATCCGCGGCACCGACGCCCAGCGGGTCGGGCCGCTGCGGCTGGTCGGCTCGGGGGTGAGCACCCCGGCGGCGGTGAAGCGGGCCGCGGCGGTCGCGTTCGCGGTGGCGGCGGTCGCCGGTCTGGTGCTGGCCGCGCTCACCACCTGGGTGCTGATCGTGGTCGGCGCGGTCGCGATGCTGGCGGCCTGGTTCTACACCGGCGGCTCCCGGCCGTACGGGTACCGCGCGCTCGGCGAGATCTCGGTCTTCGTCTTCTTCGGCCTGGTCGCCACCGTCGGGACCGCGTACGTCCAGGTGGAGCGCGTCACCGGGGCCGCGGCCGCCGCCGGGATCGGCTGCGGGGCGCTGGCCTGCGCGCTGCTGGTGGCCAACAACCTGCGCGACATCCCCACCGACAGCGTCACCGGCAAGCGCACCCTCGCCGTCGTGCTGGGCGACCGCACCACCCGCACGCTCTACCTGACCCTCGTCGCGGTCCCGCTCGTGGTCGCGGTCGTGCTGGCGTTCACCGGCACGCCGTGGACGCTGCTGGCGCTGGCCGCCGCGGCGCTGGCGCTGCGACCGGCCCGGATCGTGGCCGGCGGCGCGGTGGGCCGCGACCTCGTCCCGGTCCTGCGCGACACCGGCCGCCTGCAGCTGGCGTACGCGGTCTTGCTGGCCATCGGCCTGGCGCTGGCCTGAGATTGTCCCGCACCGCCCTGGGTACGCCGTTGACCATGACCAACCCCCAGTCTGACCCGGGCGTCGCCGAACCGGCGAGCGAGCACGACCCCGAGCGGGCCGAGCAGTTCGCCGAGTCGGTGCCGGTCGACCCGACGCCGGAGGAGATCGACCGCTACGCCGAGCTGGCCGGCGCCGACGCCCCCCTCGCCGACCCCGCCGACCCCTCGGCCTGAGGTCAGCTCTTCAGCGGGTCGTGGCCCCAGTTCATCAGGGGAGTAGCGCCAGCGCGAGTGCTCGGCGTCCTCTTTGGACGGCTTCTGCTTCACGTGCCGGTGCACGTAGCCCTGATCCGCCGTGCCGGGCCCCTACCCGACGCGGGTCCGGGCACGCCTGGGTTTGGCCGGGAGATCCCCGGAGAGACCGGGGACATGACTGCATCGAACGACGCGGGGACGACGAAGCCGGCCGGCGACGGCGTCGACGACGAGGAGATGGTCCGGGAGGTCGCCGGCCAGACCTCGTCCGACCTGAAGGCCGACGACGTCTTCGAGCGGGAGTCCGACGGCGCCGCCGGCGACACCGAGGCGGCCAAGGCCGACCCCGAAGACCTTTCCTGACCACGGTCAAGTAAGAGGTCCACCCTCCCGACTTGAACGCGTACTACCTGCCCGTGCGGCGCGACCATCGCGAGCTGGTCCGCCCGCGGCTGCGGCCCGGCGCGAGCCTGACCGAAACCTGCGGATCGCGCTGCACGGCGGCGGCGAGGTGATGGCGCCGCGGAGACCCCACGCGGCCTGCTCCCGGTGGCCCTGGGCTGATCAGCTGCCGCAGATCGCGTACGCGGTGAAGCTCTGGATCTCGTTGGCCTGGTTCTTCACGTACACGGTCCAGCTGTTGACGCCGGTCGGGTAGGAGTCGGTGAGGACGAAGTTGCCGGCCGAGGAGTTCGACTCGCCGCCGCCCGTCGGCACCAGGCCGGCCGGGCAGGTCGCCGTCGACGAGCCGAACCCGAACGGGGGGAGCCGGAACGTGGGCCCGGCCACGATCCGGTACGCGCCGAGGTTGTTGGTGACCGCGGCGGCGGCGGGAGCGCCCTTCTTCGTGGCCGGGGCGACAGCGCTGTTCCCGGCGGAGGCGACCCCGGCGCCGGCCAGCGCGAGCACGACGGTGAGCAGGGCGAGGATGCGGAGCTTCATGCCGGCATCCGACCGGAGCGCCCTGAAGATCGGCCAAACGCCGCTGTCGGATCAGGACGGTCGAGTGTGGACGGTCAGCCGCCGAGGCTGCCGATCCCGCGGGCGATGACGAGGACCGAGGTGACCAGGGCGGCGGTGGCCTCGATGCCCATGAGCAGCTTGGCCCGGCTGCTCAGCGGCATCGTGTCGGTCGGGCTGAAGGCGCTGGAGTTGGTGAGGGAGACGTACAGGTAGTCGACGTAGGTGGGCACCCAGCCGCTGTACTGGCTGGAGCCGGCCCGGACCTCGACGGTGGTGTCCCGGTCCTCGTCCTGGGTGAAGCGGAAGTCCGCCCGGGGCAGGCTCTCCCGGCGGGCGTGCGTGCGCACGACCGGCCCGCCGCGGTCCAGTTCCCAGTACGCGAGGCCGAAGACGATGACGTTGGTGAGCCAGACCTGGCCGGCCGCCAGCAGCAGCTCGGGCCCGTTGTCGCCGGCCGGCTGGACCAGATCGCGGACCAGCTGGACCAGCGCGACCAGGTTCGTCGCGCCGACGAGGCACACCAGCAACAGCGACAGGCGCCGGGACCAGCGGGTCTCCCGGTCCATGCGGACCGGGTTCACGGCGACCAGGGCGCCGAGGAGCGCGAGCTCCAGCACCGGAATGACCAGTCGCGGTCCGAGGGTGAGCCCGTTGGGCAGCAACGCGTAGAGCGCGACGGCGACCAGGACGGCGATCGCCGCCGGCAGCCGGGCCTCGCCGCGCCGCTCCTGCTGCCTGATCCGCCTGTCCGCCACCGCCGGATCATGCCCCACGGCGCCGGCCGCACCCCCCTCGGTTGCCGGTGGGTCCAGGCGTGGCCTATACACGGAGCAGGCCGACGTCGTCCTAGGAACGGAGCTGTCCCGCATGGGCTCGCGCATTCGCGTCACGTACGCGACGTTGTCCGCTGACAACGAGGATCTGCACGCCGCGTTCGAGGAAGGTCTGCAGGTCGCCAGGTCGTGGCTCGGGGCGACGATCCCGACCCGGGTCGGGACCGAGGAGCGGACGGACGGCCCGACCTTCGACGTGACCAGCCCGGGCGACCTCTCGGTCCGGCTCTGCACCGCCCACGAGGCCACCACCGCGGACGTCGAGGACGCCGTCGCCGCCGCCAAGGCCTCGTCCTGGCCGCACACGCCCTGGACGGAACGGGTGGCGGTGCTGCGCCGCGCGGCCGACCTGATCAGCGACCGGTCGGCCGAGCTGGCCGCGCTGATGAGCATGGAGGTCGGCAAGAACCGGCTGGAGGCGCTCGGCGACGTCGAGGAGTCGGCGGTCTTCTTCCGGTACTACGGCGCCCAGGTCGAGGCCAACAACGGCTTCGACGTGCCGATGGAGCGGCTCTCGGACGCCGAGATCACCAGCAGCGTGCTCCGGCCGTACGGCGTGTGGGCCGTGATCGTGCCGTTCAACTACCCGATGGCGCTGGCCGCCGGCCCGACCGCGGCCGCCCTGGTGGCCGGCAACACCGTGCTGATCAAGCCGAGCCCGCAGGGCACGTTCAGCGCGGCCAAGCTGCACGAGTGCCTGCTCGAGGCGGGCGTGCCGGCCGACGCCGTGCACCTGCTGCCCGGCGGCGACGAGGTCGGCAAGGCGCTGGTGGCCCACCCCGGCGTGGACGGCCTGACCTTCACCGGCTCGTACGAGGTCGGCATGCAGATCGAGCGCAGCTTCAGCACCGACTTCCCCAAGCCGCTCGTCGCCGAGATGGGTGGCAAGAACCCGACCGTGGTGTCGCGGCACGCCGACGTGGCCGCGGCCGCCCTCGGGGTGGCCCGGTCCGCGTTCGGGCTGTCCGGACAGAAGTGCTCGGCCTGCTCCCGGGTGTACGTCGAGCGCCCGGTCCACGCCGAGTTCCTGGCCGCGCTGGCCGAGCAGGCCCAGGCGCTGGTGGTCGGCGACCCGACCGCGCGCGAGACGTACCTGGGCCCGGTGATCGACGCTGCGGCCGTGCAGCGCTTCACCGACGCGGTCGAGCACGCCCGCAACAACGGCCGGGTGGTGACCGGCGGCAAGGCCGCGGTGGGCGACGGTTACTACCTCCGCCCGACCGTCGTCGCGGACCTGCCCACCGACGACCGGCTGTTCACCGACGAGCTGTTCGTCCCGCTGGTGAGCGTGGCGGCGGTGGACTCGCTGGACGAGGCGATCGCGCTGGCGAACGGCTCGCACCTCGGCCTGACCGCGGGCTTCTTCTCGGCCGAGAACGCCGAGGTCGAGCAGTTCCTCGACGGCATCGAGGCCGGCGTGGTGTACGTCAACCGCCCGGCCGGGGCGACCACCGGCGCGTGGCCCGGGGTCCAGCCCTTCGGCGGCTGGAAGGGTTCCGGCAGCGCCGGCAAGGCCGGTGGCGGCCTCTACTACGTCCAGCAGTATCTCCGCGAGCAATCCCGAACGGTGGTGACGCAGTGACCTCGACCCTCCGGACTCCCGCGTGGTGGGACGCGACCCGCCCGGTCCCGGACCTGCGCACCGCGCTGCCCGGGCCGCTGGCCCGGCAGGTGCTCGCCGCCGACGCGGCCGTGACCAGCCCGTCGCTGCCGCGGGCGTACCCGCTGGTGCCGCAGCGGGGCTTCGGCGCCGCGCTGGAGGACGTCGACGGCAACCTGTTCCTCGACTTCAACGCCGGCATCGCGGTCAACTCGACCGGTCACGCGCACCCGCGGGTGGTGGCCGCGGTCCGGGAGCAGGCCGAGAACCTGCTGCACTACTCGGCCAGCGACTTCTACCTGCCGATCTACTCGCGGATGTGCGCGGCGCTGGCCGAGGTCGCGCCGATCTCCGGCCCGAAGCGGGCGTTCCTCACCAACTCCGGCGCCGAGGGCGTCGAGGGCGCGCTCAAGCTGGCCCGGTACGCGACGGGCCGCCCGTACGTGATCGCCTTCCACGGCGCCTTCCACGGTCGGACGTACGGCGCGGTCAGCCTGACCGCCTCGAAAGCCAAGTACCACAAGGGTTTCGGGCCGCTGCTCCCCGGCATCTACCACGCGCCGTACGCGTTCGCCCAGCGCGACCCGGAGACCGGCGAGCGCAGCCACGACCCGGAGCAGACCTTCGACTACCTGGAGAACGTGCTGTTCCGGCACCACGTCTCGCCGGACGAGGTGGCCGCGGTCTTCCTCGAGCCGATCCAGGGCGAGGGCGGCTACATCGTGCCGCCGGTCGAGTGGCTGGTCCGGCTGCGCGAGCTCTGCGACCGCCACGGGATCCTGCTGGTTGCCGACGAGGTCCAGTCCGGCATGGGCCGGACCGGCAAGATGTGGGCGATCGAGCACGCCGGGATCGAGCCGGACGTGCTGATCTCGGCCAAGGGCCTGGCCTCCGGCCTGCCGCTGGGCGCGTTCGTGGCCCGGGCGGAGCTGATGGAGTCCTGGGGCGCCGGCTCGCACGGCTCGACCTACGGCGGCAGCCCGGTGCCCTGCGCGGCCGGGCTGGCGACGCTGGAGACCATCCAGGAGGAGGGCCTGCTCGCGCACGCCACCGAGGTCGGCGACTTCCTGCTCGGCCGGCTGGCGGAGCTGCCGACCCGTTTCCCCGGGCTGGTCACCGACGTGCGCGGGATCGGGCTGATGATCGGCGTCGAGTTCCGGACCGCCGAGCAGGCCGAGGCCGCCCAGCAGGGCTCGTTCGAGAAGGGGCTGCTGGTCCTGGAGTGCGGCGAGACGACCGTCCGGATGTCGCCGCCGCTGGTGGTCAGCCTGGACCAGGCCAAGACCGCGCTGGACATCTTCGGCGCGGTGCTGGTCGAGACAGCGGGTTGAGCAGCCACGTTTTCGCGCGGTCGGCCCGTACCGACCTGCCGGTGGCGGTCCGCGGCGAGGGCGCCGAGGTGGTGGACGCCGCCGGCCGCCGCTACCTGGACGGCTCCGGCGGTGCCGTCGTGGTCGGGATCGGGCACGGCGTCGCCGAGGTCGCCGACGCGATCGCGGCCCAGGCCCGGCGGCTCGCGTACGTGCACGGCACCGCGTTCACCTCGGCCCCGGTCGAGGCGTACGCGGACGAGCTGGCCGCCGTGCTGCCGCTGGCCGACGCCCGGGTCTACCCGGTCTCGGGCGGCAGCGAGGCGGTCGAGACCGCGATGAAGATGGCCCGGGCCTATCACCTGGCCCGGGGGGAGGACCGGCACGTGCTGGTCTCCCGGCAGGGCTCGTACCACGGCAACACCCGGGCGGCGCTGGACGTGTCCGGTCGGGCCGGGCTGCGGGCGCCGTACCTGCCCTGGCTCGGCGCGGCGCGGCACACGAGCACCCCGTACGAGTACCGCTGCCCGTTCCCGGACACCCACCCGGTCGGCTGCGGCGCCCGGCACGCCGCCGAGCTGGAGCGCACGATCCTGGAAGCCGGCCCCGACCGGGTGGCCGCGTTCATCGCCGAGCCGGTGGCCGGGGCGGCGCTGGGCGCCTGCGTGCCCCCGGCGGACTACTGGCCGGCCGTGACGGAGGTCTGCCGGCGGTACGGGGTGCTGCTGATCGCGGACGAGGTGATGACCGGGTTCGGCCGGACCGGTCGCTGGTTCGCCTGCGAGCACTGGGACGTCCGGCCGGACCTCGTCGTCGGGGCCAAGGGCGCCTCGTCCGGCTACTGGCCGCTGGGTTTCGCGGCCAGCACCGGGGCCGTCCACGACACGATCGTGGCCGGCGGGTTCACGCACGGCTTCACCAACTCCCACCACCCGGTCGGGGCTGCCGCCGGGCTGGCGGTGCTGCGGGTGCTGCGGGAGCGCGACCTCATCGCCGCGGCCGAGGCCATGGGCGCCCACCTCGACGCGGTGCTGCGGGCCGAGCTGGCCGGCCACCCGGCCGTCGGTGACATCCGCGGGCTGGGCATGCTGCGCGGGGTCGAGCTCGTCGCCGACCGGGACACCCAGGCCCCGTTCCCGCGGGACCGGCGGATCACCGAGCAGGTCGTCGCCGCCTGCGCCGAGGAGGGCGCGCTGGTCTACTCCTCCACCGGCGGCGCGGACGGCCGCAACGGCGACCTGATCCTGCTCGGCCCGCCGCTGGTCATGTCCGCGGCCCAGGTGGACGAGCTCGCGGCCCGCTGCGGTCGCGCACTCTGGCGGGTGCTGCCGGACCGCGGCGTCGCCTAGCGTCGGTGAGCGGGTTCCTCCTCGTCCCGAACTCGCGGAGGAGAATCCCGTGACGACGACGCTCTACGGTTATCCCCGTCAAGGTGCCGACCGGCAGCTGAAGCAGGCGGTCGAGGCGTACTGGGCCGGGCGCGGCGACGCTCCGTACCTGCTGGCAGCCGCCCGAGACCTGCGCCGGGACCGGCTGGCCGAGCTGTCCGAGGCCGGGATCGGCGAGGTCCCGAGCAACGACTTCTCCCTCTACGACCACGTCCTGGACACCGCCTGGATGCTGGGCGCGATCCCGGAGCGGCACGTCGCCGCGGTGCCGGACGTGAGCACGGCGGCCGGCCGGCTGGACCGGTACTTCGCGATGGCCCGCGGGACCGCGGACGCCGCGCCGCTGGAGATGACCAAGTGGTTCGACACCAACTACCACTACCTCGTCCCCGAGCTCGGGCCCGACTCGCAGTTCGAGCTCGACGCGACCAAGCCGCTGACCGAGTTCACGGAGGCGCTCGAGGCCGGCGTCCGGACCCGCCCGGTGCTGGTCGGCCCGGTCACCTTCCTGCTGCTGAGCAAGGGCCCGGACGGCTTCGACCCGCTGATCCTGCTGGACCGGATCCTGCCCCTGTACGCCGAGGTGCTCACCCGGCTGGACGAGGCCGGCGCGGAGTGGGTCCAGCTCGACGAGCCCGCCCTGGTGACCGACCAGCCGGCGGCGGTGCTGGCGGCGGTGGACCGGACGTACCAGTCGCTGGCCGCGATGCCCGCCCGGCCGAAGATCCTGGTGGCGTCGTACTTCGACCAGCTCGGCGACGCGCTGCCGATCCTGGCCGGCACGCCGGTGGAGGGCCTGGCCATGGACTTCACCGGTCCGGCCGTGGCCAACCTGGACGCGCTCGCCGGGATCGGCGGGCTGCCCGGGCGCCGGCTCGTCGCGGGCGTCGTCGACGGCCGCAACGTCTGGCGGACCGACCTGACCCGGGCGCTCATCATGCTGAGCACGGTGGCCGACCTGGCCGGCACGGTCGACGCCGCGGCGTCCTGCTCGCTGCTGCACGTCCCGCTCGACGTCACGCTGGAGGAGGACCTCGACCCGCAGCCGGCCGGCTGGTTCGCGTTCGCCCGGCAGAAGCTCGACGAGCTGGTCCTGCTCGGTCGCGCCCGCACCGGCGGGCGGAACACGATCTCCGACGAGCTGCGGGACAACCTGGTCCTGCTGGCCGGCCGGGCCGGGTCCCCGATCGTCCGGGACGACGCCGTCCGGTCCCGGGTCGACGCCGTGGGCAGGGCGGACCTGCGCCGGCCGCACCCGTACCCGGCCCGGCGGGCGGCCCAGCAGGCGCGGTTGGACCTGCCCGTGCTGCCGACCACGACGATCGGCTCGTTCCCGCAGACCGACGACCTGCGGCGGGCCCGGGCCGCGCTGCGGTCCGGGAAGCTCAGCGGCGAGGACTACGACGCCGCCATGCGGGCCGAGATCGACGCCGTCCTCGACACCCAGACCGAGCTCGGCCTGGACGTGCTCGTGCACGGCGAGCCCGAGCGCAACGACATGGTCCAGTACTTCGCCGAGCAGCTGACCGGCTTCCTGGCCACCACCCACGGCTGGGTCCAGTCGTACGGGACCCGCTACGTCCGGCCGCCGATCATCGCCGGCGACGTCTCCCGCCCGGAACCGATGACCGTCCGCTGGGCCGAGTACGCCCAGTCGCGGACCAGCCGCCCGGTCAAGGGCATGCTCACCGGTCCGGTCACCATGCTGGCCTGGTCCTTCGTCCGCGACGACCAGCCGGCCGCGGACACCGCGGCCCAGGTCGCGCTCGCGCTGCGGGACGAGGTCATCGACCTCGAGGCGGCCGGCATCCCGGTGATCCAGGTCGACGAGCCCGCCCTGCGGGAGACCCTCCCGCTCCGGCAGGAGGACCACGCCGCCTACCTGGGCTGGGCCGTACGGGCGTTCCAGCTGAGCACCGCCGGGGCCCGGGACTACACCCAGATCCACACCCACATGTGCTACGCCGAGTTCGGCGACGTCCTGCAGGCGATCATCGACATGGACGCCGACGTGACCAGCCTGGAGGCGGCGCGGTCGGAGATGGCGGTCGTCGGCGACCTGGCCCGGGCCGGCTACCCCAACGAGGTCGGCCCCGGGGTCTGGGACATCCACTCGCCGCGGGTGCCGTCCACCGCCGAGATCGGCGACCGGCTGCGGGCCGCGATCGAGCAGCTGCCGGTCGGGCGGCTCTGGGTGAACCCGGACTGCGGGCTGAAGACCCGCGGGTACGACGAGGTCCGGGCCAGCCTGGCCAATCTCGTCGCCGCGACCGGCGAGATCCGCGCCGAGCTCGACGCCGGCGAACCCCCGGTCGAGGAACCCCAGGCCGCCTGACCCGGACCCGCGCCGGGCCGGACCCGATTTGGCCGGACCGCTCCGGCCGGACGGCGCCGTCGGACCGCGCCGTCGGACCGCGCCGTCGGACCGCTCCGGCCGGACCCGCGCCGGCCGGGACCCGCGCCGGGGCCCGGCCCGGGCCCGGCAGGCGGGTCAGGTGTGGCGGCGTTCGGCCTGGGCGTGCAGCGCCTTGCGGAACGCGTCCGGAGCCCACAGCTCGTCGACGGCCTGCCAGACCAGCTCGGCCTGGGTCTGCGGGACCAGACCGCCGACCGGCTGGTCCCGGTCGAGGTTGGTCGGGAACGCGTACCCCTCGGCGGAGGCGGCGACGACGTTGCGCAGGCTCCGCTCGGCGGCGCCCTCCCGGCGGCGCCGCGCCAGCGTCTCGAACAGCGCCTCGCACAGGGCGGTCCGGTCCACGGTCTCCATCGCGCGGCCGAAGGCCGAGGACACCTGCAGCAGGTTCGCCATCCGCCGTACGCCGGTGGAGTGGTTGGTGCCGGCCCCGTGGAACAGCGCGGGGTCGAAGAACGCGGCGTCGCCCTTGGCCAGCGGCAGCTGGACGAAGTGGGCGTCGAAGTACTCGGTGAACTCGGGCCGGTGGAAGGCGAGGTAGCCGGGCCCGTACTTCTGCGAGTGCGGCAGGTACATCGTCGGGCCGGTCTCGACCGGCATGTCGCAGTGCGCGACCGCGCCCTGCAGCGTCAGCCGCGGGGACAGCCGGTGGATCGCGGCCGGGTAGGCCTCGCTCTGCGCCGCCGACATGAAGCCGAGGTGGTAGTCGCGGTGCGCGACCTGGGCCCGGCCACCGGGGTTGACGACGTTGACCTGCGAGGTGACCTGGTAGTTCGGACCCAGCCAGGCCTCGCTGACCAGGGCGATGACGTCGTTGCCGTAGTAGTCCGCGAAGAGCTCGGGCGCGCGCAGGCCGAACTTGTCCAGCGCGCCCCAGATCCGGTCGTTGGCGCCGGGCCGGGCGAAGTGGTCGCCGCCGAGGACGCCGCGCGCGTTCTGGTCCTCGATCATCGCGGTGAACGAGTCGGTGGCACGGTCCACAATGGACAGATCGGCGAACGCCCCGGCGAACACGACGATCCCGGGGCCGTCACTGAGCGCGCGGGACAGCTCGTCCTGCAGCGCGCGGCGCTCGGCCGGGGCGCCGCAGCGCTCCGCGAGCCCGGGGCCGTAGACGAGGACGTTGCGCTCGACCGCCTCGGCATGCGGGTAGTCGGCGAGGTCGGTCGGCTGCTCGACGAGCGCCCGGAAGTCCTCGAGGCGGCAGTCGGCCGCACCGAACCAGCCCGCGCCGGTGAGAGTGGTCATCGAACGTCCTCCGGAGGTCGGGTCGCCGTCCACCCGACGGTACGACGGCCAGAGCCATCAGCACAGGCTTGGCAAGCCATCAAAAACCCCTCAGCATGAGGCGGTGCCGCACCCGTTCGGATCAGGGAGATCGCCGAGCAGTCCGGGCTGAGTGAGGCGACCGTGGACCGGGTCCTGAACCGCCGCGGCATGGTCCGCCCGAGCACGGCCGAGCAGGTGACGCAGGCGATCGCGGACCTGCAGCGCCAGCGGTCCCAGCTGCAGCTCGGCGGGCGGACGTTCATGGTGGACGTCGTCGTCCAGGCCCCGGAGCGGTTCTCCGGCGCCGTCCGGGCGGCGCTGGAGGAGGAGCTGCCGTCCCTGCGGCCGGCGGTGATCCGCTCGCGGTTCCACCTGCGGGAGTCCGGCGACCCGGCCGAGCTGATCGCGGTGCTGGACCGGATCGCGGACCGCCGCTCGCACGGGGTGATCCTCAAGGCCCCGGACCTACCGGGGGTGGCCGCGGCCGCGGCCCGGCTGTCCCGCGCGGGCGTCCCGGTGGTCACGCTGGTCACCGACCTCCCCGGCAGCGAGCGGGTCGCGTACGTCGGGATGGACAACCGCGCGGCCGGCGCGACCGCGGCGTACCTGCTCGGCCGGTGGGTCGGCCGGGAGCCCGGCAGCGTCCTGGTCTCGGTCAGCAGCGCGTACTTCCGGGGCGAGGAGGAGCGGGAGACCGGCTTCCGCGGCGCGATGCGGGAGCTGTATCCGGGCCGCGCGCTGGTCGACATCGCCGAGACCGACGGCCTCGACGACGCCCTCCGCATCCGGGTCGGGGCGGCGCTGGCGAGCCACCCGGACATCGTCGCGGTCTACTCGATCGGCGGCGGCAACGTCGCCACGGTCGAGGCGTTCGAGGCGGCCGGACGGCACTGTGCCGCGTTCG
Organism: Mycobacteriales bacterium; assembly: GCA_035995165.1. Taxonomy (NCBI): domain Bacteria; kingdom Bacillati; phylum Actinomycetota; class Actinomycetes; order Mycobacteriales; species Mycobacteriales bacterium. The sequence continues at coordinate 120,257 of DASYKU010000048.1, read as the reverse complement.
TCGGCCACGACCTCGACCCGGACAACCGCCGGCTGCTGCGGGACGGAAGGATCTCCGCGGTCCTGCACCACGACCTGCGCCAGGACATGCGGCGGGCCTGTCAGATCATCATGCAGGCCCACCGCGCCCTGCCTGGGCCGCTCCGGACGGCACCCTCGCCGGTCCAGATCATCACCCCGTTCAACGTGCCCTAGGGCGACGGTCAGGCGATGGTGGCGAAGCCGCCGACGTCGCGAACAGTGGGGCCGTTCTCCCGCGGGTCGTCGTCGGACGGCCGCCCGTCGGCGGTGACCATGACGGCGCGCCGGGTCGTGGCCAGGGCGCCATGATCGGCGACCACCTCGCACCGACAACGGGATCAGTACTGTGGCGGAGTGTCGATCGAGGCGTTCGCGCGGCAGCCGTTGTTGTTCGGGCCGTCGCCGGTGCACCGGCTGGAGCGGCTGACCGCGCACCTGGGCGGCGGCGCGCAGGTCTGGGCCAAGCGGGAGGACTGCAACTCCGGCATCGCCTTCGGCGGCAACAAGACCCGCAAGCTGGAGTACCTGGTCGCCGACGCGCTGGCCAAGGGCTGCGACACGCTGGTCTCGATCGGCGGGGTCCAGTCCAACCACACCCGGCAGGTCGCGGCCGTCGCCGCCAGCGTGGGCCTGCGCTGCGTGCTGGTCCAGGAATCCTGGGTGGACTGGCCGGACGCCGTCTACGACAAGGTCGGCAACATCCTGCTCAGCCGTCTCGCCGGCGCCGACGTACGGCTGGTGCGGGCCGGGTTCGGCATCGGCTTCAAGGAGAGCTGGGAGCAGGCGCTGCGGGAGGTCGGGGAGCGCGGCGGCACGCCGTACGCGATCCCGGCCGGGGCGTCCGACCACGAGCTCGGCGGGCTCGGCTTCGCCCGCTGGGCGTACGAGGTGGCCGAGCAGGAGCGGGCGCTCGGCGTCTTCTTCGACACGATCATCGTGTGCTCGGTGACCGGGAGCACCCAGGCCGGGATGGTGGCCGGGTTCGCCGCCCTGGAGCAGGCCGGCGCCCGCCCGCGCCGGGTCCTCGGCATCGACGCGTCTGCCAAGCCGGACGAGACCCGGGACCAGGTCGACCGCATCGCCCGCCGTACGGCCCGGCTGATCGGGGTCGAGGGCGAGCTGGCCGCCGACGCCGTCGAGCTGGACGCCCGCTACCACGCCGGTGTCTACGGCATCCCGGACGAGCAGACCCTCGACGCGATGCGCCTGGCGGCGAGGACCGACGGCATGATCACCGACCCGGTGTACGAGGGGAAGTCGATGGCCGGGCTGATCGACCTGGTCACCCGCGGCGAGATCGCCCGCGACTCGACCGTGCTGTACGCACACCTCGGCGGCCAGCCGGCGCTCAACGGCTACAGCGCGCTGTTCAGCTGAGCCGCGAGATCGACCAGATCGTTCGCGACGACGTCCCAGTCCGCGTCCGCGGTCAGGTCGGTGGTCTGGCCCGGACCGTGTTCCGCGGCGCGAGGGAGGAAGCCGGTGGCCAGGCCGGCCGCGCGGGCGGCGGCCAGGTCGTTGTTGTGCGCGGCGACCAGCATCACCGCCGACGGCGGCAGGTCCAGGACGGCGGCCGCCCGCGCGTAGGCGTCCGGGTGCGGCTTGTACTGCCCCAGCAGGTCGGAGCCCACGACCACGTCCCAGGGCAGCCCGGCATGCCGGGCCATCCGGACGAGCAGGGCGGTGTCGCCGTTGGACAGCGGCCCGATCAGGTGGCGCTGCTTGAGCAGCCGGAGCCCGTCGACGCTGTCCGGCCAGGCCGGCAGCCGCTCCCAGGCGCGGTTGAGGTGCTCGGTCCCGGCCGCGGGGAGATCCCAGCCGAACTCGGCCAGGGTGGCGGTGAGGTTCTCCCGGTGCAGGTCGGTGAGCCGGACGAACGGCCGGCGACCGGACCGTACGGGCTCCATCGACGGCTGGTACTTCGCGCGCCAGGCGTCGGCGAAGGCCGCCGGGTCGACCGGTCCGGCCAGCTCGGAGACGGCCGTGGCGATCCCGGACCGCCAGTCGACCACCGTGCCGAACGTGTCGAACAGGACCGCCTGCGGGGTGGGGCTCACCCGGTCATTGTCAGGTCGGCGTCGGCGGTGCGTACACCTGGATGCTGCCGTCGACCTCGCGGACGGGCAGCCGGGGGAGCACGGCCGGCGGGGTGCGCAGCTGGGACCGGACCACGGTGCCGGCCAGCGCGAAGACCGTCCGGTGGCAGGGGCAGGCGAGCTCGCGGGCGGCGGGTTCCAGGGCCAACCGGCAGCCCTGGTGGGTGCAGACGCCGGACACGGCCCGAAGCCTGCCGCCGGTCCGTTCCACGAAGCCGACCAGGGTGCCGACGTCGAAGGCGTGCACGCCGCCCTCGGGCAGCTCCGCGCTGGCGACGACCGGCCGCCAGACCCCGGTGTTCGGCATCAGCGTGCCGGTGTCCTCGGGCGCGGCCGCCGGCGCGACGCCCGCGGGGCCGATCAGCAGGTGGTCGACCACGCCGCCGACCGCGACCCCCGCGGCCGCGATCCCCGCGGCCTGGACGAACCGGCGCCGGGTCGGGTGCGCAGCCTCGACCGGCTCCGCCTCCAGCTGGGCCGCCAGCCGCTGCTGCAGACCCGCGGTGAACTCCTCGCCGGGTCCCTCGTCGCCCGCCGGCCCGGCCGCCCGCAGCGCGATCGCCGCGCGGAGCTCCGCCGCCTGGTCCTCGTCGCGGACCCGGAACCGTCGCGGCCGCCGATCCCCGAGCAGGTCCTCGACGAACCTGCGCACGCCGCCCATCACCGGACCCCCGCCTTCGCCGCGGCGCGCAGGGCGCGGTGCTGGAGCACCTTCGCGTTTCCCACGGTGACCCCCATGACGTCGGCGACATCCTGCACCGAGCGGCCCTCCAGGAACCGCAGCCGAAGGATCGTCCCGTACCGGTCCGGCAGCGCGTCCAGGAGGGCGTCGGCCCGGGCCGTCTGGTCCACCTCCGGCGGCGCGTCGCTGAACACCGTCTCCACCCGCTCGTCGTCGAGGGTGGTGACCTGCACGCCGAGCGTCCGGCGCCAGTGCGCGGCCAGCACCGTACGGGCGGTCGCCAGGAGATAGGCGCGCACCTCGCCCACGCTGGCCGAGACCCGCAGCGGGCGCAGCGCGGTGAGGAACACCTCGGCGGTGAGATCCTCCGCGTCCGGCCGGTTGCCGACCTTGCCGTACATCACCCGGAAGAGCCGGTCGACGTTGTCCCGGTAGATCTCCTCCCAGCCCGAGTACGCCTCACCCGAGACGACTCGCAGCCGGGGGACCGACCCACCCTGGTCCGTCGCACCCACCTCATCAACAGACCGGCGTGCGATCCGCACCTGACGCCTCCGCCTTCACCGCCCACGGCAGCGTCCGCCCGCGCGCGACGCCCTCATCATCAACCAATAGGGCCCCGGGTTACACGGCCGGGTGCTGTAACCCACCGCGCTATCTCCTGACGTCACACCCGGCCGCCATCGCAGCCGGCCGGGATTTCGTACCGAATGGAGAAAGCTCGTGAAGCTCACTTGGTCCTCGGCGGCCGCGGTCACCGCGACGGCAGCGGTGGCGCTCAGCATGCTGGCGGCGCCGGCCGCGTTCGCCTCGGGCGGCAAGGGCGGCGGTGGCGGCGGCAACGGCGGCGGCCGCAAGCTCGGCCCCGCGGTCTCCACCAGCGGCACCGGCTCGCTCGGCAGCGGCTGGACGCTGAAGTCCGCGCACGACGACGACGGCCCCGGCCCGGTCGTGGGCGAGGAGTTCGAGATCAACACGCCCACCGGGCACGTCTGGACGGTCACCCTGGCCGACAACGGCGCGCCCTTCTTCACCCAGGACGTGACGGCCACCGCGACCGGGGTGCGGGCGATGAGCAAGGCCGCCGACACGGGCATCGAGCAGTTCATGAGCGTGCACGCGGTCGACGAGGCCACCGGTGAGGTCATCGACGGCGTGGTCGACCTGCCGGCGCTCTGATCCAGCTCCACCGACGACGGGCGGCGGTCACCGGGGCGACCGCCGCCCGTCCCCGTCCCGGCTACGTCGTGAGGATCACGAGTTGCCGGGTGGCGCGGGTCATCGCGACGTACCGGTCGACCGCGCCCTCGACGCCCTCCCCGAACGCCGCGGGGTCGACGAGGACGACGAGGTCGAACTCCAGCCCCTTCGCCAGTTCCGGGGTCAGCGACCGGACCCGCGATGTCGCCGGGAAGCCGGGATCGCCGATGACACAGGCGATCCCCTCGGCATCGGTGGCCAGCCAACCGTCCACAACGGAGCGCAGCTCCGACGCGGACCCGTGTGCGACCGGGAGGCCGCTGCCGCGGATCGAGGTCGGCACGTTGGCGTCCGGGAGGACGGCCCGGATGACCGGCGCGGCCTCGGCCATGACCTCCTCCGGCGTCCGGTAGTTGATGCTCAGCGAGGCCAGGGTGATCCGGTCCAGCCCGACCCGCCCGAGCCGGTCCGCCCAGGACTCCGGGAACCCGTGCCGGGCCTGGGCGCGGTCGCCGACCACGGTGAAGCTGCGGGACGGGCAGCGCAGCAGCAGCATCTGCCACTCCGCGTCGGTCAGCTCCTGGGCCTCGTCCACGACGACGTGCGCGAACGGCCCGGCCAGCAGGTCCGGCCCGGCGCTCGGCGGCGCGATCCCGTCGTCCAGGGCGTTGCGCAGGTCCTCCCCGCGCAGCATCGACATCACCAGCAGCTCGGAGTCGTCGGCCGCGATCAGGTCGTCGACCACGCTGGTCATGTGCTCGTGCTCGGCGGCGACCGTGGCCGCGTGCCGCTGCGCGCGCCGGGCCGCCTCCGCGTCGCCGAGCCGGTGCCGGGCCGCGTCCAGCAGCGGCAGGTCGGCCGCCGTCCAGGCCGTGGCGCCGGGGCGCTGCAGCGTCCGGATCTCCGCGGGACTCAGCCAGGGCGCGCACGTACGCAGGTAGGCGGGCACCGACCACAGATCGCCGACCAGGTCGGCCGCGTCCAGCAGCGGCCAGGCCCGGTTCAGGGTCGCCATCAGCTCCCGGTCGGCCAGCAGCGCCGTCCGGAGCTCGGCGGCCGAGACGTCCTCGTCGTCCAGCTCGTCCACCAGGATCTCCGCCAGCTCGGCCACGATCTCCGCGCGCGCCTCGTTGTGCGGCGTGCCCGGCCCCGGCGCGGTGAACGCGTCGGCCCAGTCCGCCGCGCTCAGCCGTACCTCCGACCACGGGGTCGTCACCGTCAGGGCCCGGGCCGGCGGCTCCTCGTAGAAGCGGACGGCGGCCTCGATCGCGGACACCATCCGCTTCGACGACTTCAGCCGGGCCACCTCCGGATCGGTCTCGACCGCCGCCGCGGCGCCCTCGGGAACGAGGTCGCGCAGGGTGCAGGTCTGCACGCCCTCCTCGCCGAGGCCGGGCAGGACGTCGGCCACGTACGCCAGGTACGGTCGGCTCGGGCCGACGAACAGCACGCCGCCGCGGTGGTGGCCGAGGCGGGGATCGGAGTAGATCAGGTAGGCCGAGCGGTGCAGGGCGACGACCGTCTTGCCCGTACCGGGGCCGCCGTCGACCACGAGCGCGCCGCGGGATCCCGCCCGGATGATCGCGTCCTGGTCGGCCTGGATGGTGCCGAGCACGTCGCGCATCCGGCCGGACCGGTTGGTGCCCAGGCTGGCGATGAACGCGGACTGGTCGTCCAGGGCGGCGTGCCCGACGAGCCCGTCCGGGGTGAACACCTCGTCCCAGTAGTCGCTGATCCGGCCGAGGGTCCAGCGGTACCGGCGGCGGCTGTCCAGACCCATCGGGTTGGCGTGCGTCGCCCCGAAGAACGGCTCGGCCAGGGGCGAGCGCCAGTCGAGCAACAGCCGGCGGCCGGTGCTGTCGGTGAGGCCGAGCCGCCCGACGTACACGGGCTCGGTGCCGTCCGCGCCGACCATGCGGCCGAGACACAGGTCCAGCCCGAAGCGGCGCAGCACCCGCAGCCGCCCGGTCAGCCGGTGGATCTCCAGGTCCCGGTCCATCGCCTCCTGGCCGCTGCCGCCGGGCGCTCTGCGTTCGGCGTCGAGGCGCTCGGACAGGTCGGCGATCGACTGCTCCAGGCTCTCCGCGATCGCCGCGAAGCGCAGTTCGTCGGCGGCGATGAGCGCCGGGTCGGCCTTGGCCGCGAGTCGGTCGGGAAGCGCGAACGCAGTGGTCGTCAGGGGGGTCACGCCGCTCCTATTTCCGCAGGTCATGGCTTCGGCGGCCGATTCTGCGGCACGACCCGGGTCTTGCCGCAAGCCCCCCGGTGCGCTATACGTTGATAGTGGCGGGGAGTGCGTCCTCCTTCCCGCGTCGTCCACTCCGGACAGTCGTCCAGGCCCGGTCAGCCGGCCGCGCCCGACGACGAGGCCGCTGCCGGAGAGGTGGACCCGGTCGCCGTCGACGTCGACGCGCAGGCGGCTCGGGCGGCCGAGGGCGTGGCCCTGCTCGACGAGGACGGGCTCGCCGGCGGGAACGTCGCCGTACCCGGGGTGAGGAAGGCCCCGTCGGCCGTCACCGTCCTCGAAGGCCCGTCGGCTGGTCCGGAATCTGTCCGGACTGGTTAGGTAGGGACGTGACGGTGGCGCAGGATCCGTTCGGTGGGCGGGAGCCGACCAGCCACGAGCGGATGACGGGACTGCCCTGGGACGCCTCGTACCAGGACGGCCCGGCGCCGTGGGACGTCGGCCCGCAGCCGGCGGTGGTGCGGCTGGCCGCGGCCGGCGCGTTCACCGGCCCGGTGCTCGACGTGGGCTGCGGATCCGGCGACAACGCGCTGCACCTCGCGTCGCTGGGACTGCCCGTGCTCGGCGTCGACGTCGCGGAGACGGCGCTGGCGATCGCCCGGGCCAAGGCCGCGGACCGCGGGCTCGAGGTCGAGTTCGCGGTCGCCGACGCGTACCGGCTGGACCGGCTGGGGCGCCGGTTCGCGACCGTGCTCGACTCCGGCATGTTCCACACCTGCGATGCCGGCGAACGACCGCGGTACGCGGCCGGCCTCGTGTCGGTCACCGACCCCGGTGCGATTCTGTACGTGCTCTGCTTCAGCGACGAGGGCCCCGGCACCGGCCCGCACCCGGTCAGCCGGGCCGACCTGCACACCGCGTTCGACAGCGGCTGGGACGTCGCCATCGAGCCCGACCGCGTGCACACGAGGTTCCACGACGAGAACGGCGCCCCCGCCTGGCTCGCGCGCATCACCCGGCGCTAGCCGGTGGGCGGGATCGGCGTGAGCGTCAGGCCGGCCGCGGGCGCGCCGGCGCCGGCGGGCGCCTTCGCCCGGAGCCTCGGCGTGAGGCCGATCCCGATGACCAGGGCCGCGACGGCGGTGATGGCGGCGACGGTGAGGGTGAGCGGGTCGGGACGGAGCCACTCGTAGAGGAAGGATCCCGGCAGGACCAGGCCCCAGGCCGCGAAGGACAGGACCGCCGTCCACCACTCCGGCGTCCCGAGGACGTCGGTCCAGCGCCGGACCGCGGGCCGGACCGCGACCCCGGCGGCGATCAGGGTCGCCACCAGCCCGATCACGTAGACGCTGAGCCGGAACGGAAGGAACGTGTCGGTGGGGCTGCGGGCCAGGACGGTCTCGCAGGCCGCGATCAGGGCCGTGTAGAAGGTGATGACCTCCGTCGGCACGGCCTGCTCCAGGGAGTTCAAGGAGCCGGGGTCGTCGCCGGACGATCCCGGCGCCAGGGCCGCGGCCGCCCCGGTCGGCTGCCCGGCGACGGTCCTCCTGCGTACGGCCAGCGCCCCCACACTTCGTACGCTCACGTCGGCTCCTCAGAATCGGATCAGGTCGGCCAGGAAGGGCTGGCGGGACAGCACCTGACCCAGGTCCTGGACCCAGTGGTGGGTGAAGCCCGGGCCGCCGCGAACGTTCACCGCGCCGCCGACGAAGTGGCCGAACAGCGGATGGGGCGCGACCGGGCCGACGGCGAGCGAACCCGAGTCGCCCGGCTGCATCCCCGGGGTGGTGCCGCCCAGCTCCCAGCAGTCGAGCCACTGCCAGTGCTGGTCGCCGTGCTGGAGCAGCGCTCCGTTCACCTGCGCCAGGACGTGCCCCGTCCGCCCGGCGAACAGGTCCACCGGCAGCGTCAGGTACGGCGGGCCCGCCGGTGGCGGCTGCGTGCCCGAGTTCTGCACCCATCCGCCCAGCGATCCGGGCGGGAGGCCCACGAGGGCGATGTCGTCGCCGCCGCGAGATCCCGTGGCCGAGCCCGCCGAGAACAGGACCTGACCGGTGACCGGGGACCCGCCGGGGGACATCACCGTGACGGCTCCGCTGGGCGCGCCGTGGGAGACCGTCAGGAAGCCCTCGCTCAGGGTCGGTGTGGGGTACCGCAGGACCACCGGCAGGCCGACCGTCGCGACGCCCGCCGTGGTCGACGAGGTCCGGTCGCCGGGCTGCGCGGCCGCCGCCAGCGGGCCGACCGGTTCCACCACGGTGTCCTCGGGCGGTTCGAGCGAGCGGAGGTCGTCGCCGGCCGCCGACTCGGCCACCGCCTGCCACGGGATGCGCTGACCGGCCGCGTCCACCCCGGGCAGCGCCGCGACGTCCACGAGCACCAGCGGGTGCCAGTCCTCGACCAGGGCGAGGGCGTCGCCCGCGCCGAGCAGCCGGTCCGGCGTCAACCGGGGTACGGGCACCCTGCTCCCGGCCCCGATGCCGCGGATCGGGGTGAACCCGCCGGCCGGGTCCGGCCCCTGGTCGCGGTCACGCCCGAGCAACTGGACGTAGCGCTCCCGCATCCCCTGGACCGTGTTCCGGAGTTGCGCCTCGGCGTCGGAGCGAGGTTCCCACCACACAGTGCCCCCATGCGTCCTCCGGGCCCGGACCGGTCCCGTCGCAGCCGCATAGTGCCGAACTTGACGCCCGGCCGGGACCGGTTCGCGCAAAGTCGCTCAGCGCAGGGCCTGCTCGGCCCAGCGGCCGACGTCGCCCTTGCCGAGGGCGACTGCGAGCAGGTCGGGGAACGCGTCCGGGGTGCAGGCGAACGCCGGCACGCCCAGCTCGGCCAGCGCGGCCGCGTTGTAGCGGTCGAAGGACGGCGCGCCCGAGTCGGACAGCGCGAGCAGCACCACGACCTGCACGCCGGAGGTCTTCATCGACCCGATCCGGCGCAGCATCTCCTCCCGTACGCCACCCTCGTACAGGTCGCTGATCAGGATGAACAGCGAGTCCGCGGGCCGGGTGATGAGCTGCTGGCTGTACGCGATGGCCCGGTTGATGTCGGTGCCGCCGCCGAGCTGGGTGCCGAACAGGACGTCGACCGGGTCGTCCAGGTGCTCGGTGAGGTCCACGACCTCGGTGTCGAAGACGACGACCGAGGTCCGCAGCGTGCGCATCGAGGCGAGTACGGACCCGAAGACGCTGGCGTACACGACCGAGGCGGCCATCGAGCCGGACTGGTCGATCGCGACCACCACGTCGCGGGCGACGATCTGCTGCCGGCGGCCGTAGCCGACCAGCCGCTCCGGCACCACGGTGCGGTGCTCGGGCAGGTAGTGCTTGAGGTTGGCGGCGATCGTGTGGTTCCAGTCGATGTCGCGCAGCTTCGGCCGCTGCGTCCGGGCGGCCCGGTTGAGCGCGCCGGACACCGCCGCCCGGGTCCGCTCGGCCACCCGCCGCTCGATCTCCGCGACCACCTGGGCGACGACCGCGCGGGCCGAGGCCTTCGAGCTGGCCGGCATGACCCGGTTGAGGCTGAGCAGCGTGCCGACCAGGTGCACGTCCGGCACCACCGACTCCAGCAGCTCCGGTTCCAGCAGCAACCGGTTGAGGTCGAGCCGGTCGACCGCGTCGCGCTGCATGACCTGCACGACCGTGCTGGGGAAGTACGTCCGGATGTCGCCGAGCCAGCGGGAGACCCGCGGGGCCGAGCCGCCGAGGCCGCCCTCGCGCGGCCCGTCCTCGGCCTCGTCGTAGAGCGCGGCCAGCGCGCCGTCCATGGCGGCGTCGGCGCTGCCCTTGCCGGGATCGTCCAGGCCGGACGCCGCCCCGAGCAGCAGCCGCCAGCGGCGTACCCGTTCGGTCTCCTCCGGCTCGGTCATGGCTGCAGCCCCAGCAGCAGCTCGACAGTGGCCAGCACCGGCACCGCCAGCTCCTCGTCGATGTCGTCCACTGTGGACTCTTTCGCGCCGTCCACGGTGGACAGCCGGCGGAACCGGTCGCCGAGCGCGCGCCGCTCCGGCGCCGCGAACGACCCGAACGTCCGGCGCAGCAGCGGCAGCACGTCCACGAACGCCTGCGGGTCGAGCTCGCCGACCCAGCCGTCGAGCACGCCGAGCAGGTCGGTGTCGTGCACCAGCAGCATCCCGCCGCCGGCCAGGAACCCCTCCACCCAGGCCGCTTTCGCGTTCGCCGGCGAGCCGACCGACAGCGCCCTCGACAGCCGTACGCCGGAGCCGGGGCCGTCGATCCGGCCCGCGTCCCGCAGCAGCCGGACCAGCTGGCCGACGACCAGCCCGTGCACGTCGTCCCGGTCGGCCAGCCCGGCCAGGGTGTCCAGCCAGCGGTCCCGCGCGGCCGGGTCCTCGCGCAGCGCCAGCGCCGCGTGCACGCCGGTGATCCGGTCCCGCAGCAGCGCCGCGGCGTCGTCGTCCAGGGCGGTCAGCGCGGCCGGCAGGCCGGCCCGGATCCGCTCCAGCAGCGCGCCCGCGACCCGGTCGAGGGCGGCGGTGTCGGTGTCGCGCACGTCGCCGTACCGGCGGGAGCGGACCAGCGGCGGGAGCGCCTCCATCAGGTGCGCGACGTCGGTGTCGAGCGCGGCCCGGGCGTCCAGCGCGGTCAGCAGGGCCGGCAGCGCGTCGGGCAGGTCGGCCAGCAGCGCCGCCTCGACCGCGGCGGTGAGCTCGACCAGCGTGCCGGTGCCGGCCGTCGCGACCGTCCTCGCCGCGGCCGCGGCGGCCACCGTGGTGCCCCAGACCGACGCCTCGACCAGGTCGATCTCCAGCTCCGGCTGCCAGCGCAGCGACCACGTCTCCCGGAACGTGCCGAGGTTGCGGGCCGCCGCCCGGGCCGGGGTGCCCCAGCCGATGCCGAGCAGCCGCAGCCGGTGCAGCAGCCGGCTGCGGTCCAGGTCCACGGGCTTGCGCAGGTCCAGCTCGTACGCCTTCTCGGCCGCGTCCAGCTTGAGCCGCAGCCGCCGGGCCTGCGCCCGCAGGTCGGTCGCGAGCGGGACCGTCGGCGCGGACCCGGGCACGGAGCCGAGCGCCTCGCCGACCACCAGCCGGCGGGTGACCAGGTCCAGCGCGACCTCGTCGCCGTCCACCAGCACGGCCCGGGTCGCCTCGGTCACCTCGGCCAGCCCGGCCAGCGGGCGGCCGCGCAGGACGGCCAGCGTGTCGGCCAGCCGGACCGCCTCGATGACGTGCGCGCTGGAGACCGGCAGGTCCTCGGTGCGCAGGACGCCGGCGACCAGGGTGAGCCAGCGGGTGACCGGGCGGTCGGGGGCGGTGAAGAGGTGGTGGTACCAGCCCGGGCTGGTGACGCCCGCGCCGTACCCGGAGGCCATCGCGAGCCGGCCGTGCGTCCACGGCACCCAGGTCAGCGACACCTTCCGCTTCGGCAGGCCGGTCAGCACGCGGGCGTCGGCCGCGGCGGCCGGGAGCGGACCGGCGAGCGCGGGCGCGTGCCAGGCGCCGCAGACGATCGCGACCCGCTGCGCGCCGGTCTTGATCGCGGCCCGCAGGACCGTGCGCATGTAGGCCTCGCGCCGGTCCTCCCGCGCCTGCTCGCCCGGCGCCTGGGGCGGGGCGGCGTCGCGCAGCTCGGCCATCGCCTCGGTGATCGCGTCGAACGGGCCGCGGCCGTCCTGGCGGGACTCGACCAGGTCCTCCCACCAGCGCTCCGGGTCGTCGTACCCGGCCGCGGCGGCGAGCAGGGCGAGCGGGTCCTCTCGTACGCCTGCCGGTTCCTCGCCGTCCACAGCGGACTGTCCATCCTGGTCCGGGGCATCGGGGTCCACTCCGGACTGTTCTGGACCTTCAGGGTCCACTTCGGACTGCTCTGGAGCTTGGGGGTCCACTTCGGACAGTCTGTGCCGGCGGTCGTCGGCGAGGTTGGCGGCCGCCGGGAGGTCGCAGAAGCGGACCGGGACGCCGGCCCGGACCGCCCAGTCGATCGCCTGCCACTCCGGCGAGAACACCGCGAACGGCCAGAACGCCGCCACCTGCGGCGCGTCGTTCGCGTACGCCAGCAGCGCCACCGGCGGCTCCATCCCGGCCTCCGCGACCAACGGCACCAGCGGGTCGGCGTCCGCCGGTCCCTCCACCAGCAGGACGTCCGGCCGGTACGCCTCGAGCTCGGCCCGCACCGACCGGGCCGAGCCGGGCCCGTGGTGCCGGATGCCGAGCACCCGGACCGCGGGCGCCCCAGCCGTCACGGTCACCCGCTGACCTCGCGGCAGGCGCGGTAGAACTCGCCCCAGCCGCGCCGCTCCCGGACCACGACCTCCAGGTACTCGGTCCAGACCACCGCGTCCGCGACCGGGTCCCGGACCACCGCGCCGACGAGGCCGGCGGCGATGTCGGCCGGCCGCAGCACCCCGTCGCCGAAGTGCGCGGCCAGCGCCCGCCCGGCCGTCACCACCGAGATCGCCTCCGCGGTGGACAGCGTCCCGGACGGCGACTTCAGCTTCGTCCGCCCGTCCGCGGTCGCGCCGGAGCGCAGCTCCCGGAACACGCTGACCACCCGGCGGATCTCGTCCAGCGCGGCCGGCGTGTCCGGCAGCTCCAGCGACCGGCCGAGCTGCTCGACCCGGCGGGTGACGATGTCGACCTCGTCCTCGAACGAGGCCGGCAGCGGCAGCACCACCGTGTTGAACCGCCGCCGCAGCGCGCTGGACAGCTCGTTGACGCCGCGGTCCCGGTCGTTGGCGGTGGCGATGACGGTGAAGCCCTTGATGGCCTGCACCTCGGTGCCGAGCTCCGGCACCGGCAGCGTCTTCTCGCTGAGCACGGTGATCAGCGCGTCCTGCACGTCGCTCGGGATCCGGGTCAGCTCCTCGACCCGGGCGATCCGGCCCTCCCGCATCGCGGTCATCACGGGGGAGGGCACCAGCGCGGCCGGCGTCGGGCCCTCGGCGAGCAGCCGGGCGTAGTTCCAGCCGTACCGGATGGCCTCCTCGGGGGTGCCGGAGGTGCCCTGCACCAGCAGCGTCGAGTCGCCGCTGACGGCCGCGGTGAGGTGCTCGCTGACCCAGGTCTTCGCGGTCCCGGGTACGCCGAGCAGCAGCAGGGCGCGGTCGGTCGCCAGGGTGGCCACGGCCACCTCGATCAGGCGGCGCGGTCCGACGTACTTCGGTGTGATCTCGGTGCCGCCGGCCTTCCCGCCGAGCAGGTAGGTGACCACGGCCGACGGGGACATGCGCCAGCCGGGCGGGCGGGGCCGGTCGTCGGCGACGGCCAGCGCGGTCAGCTCGGCGGCGAAGGCCTGCTCGGCGTGCGGCCGCAGCAGCCCGGTGTCGGCGGTCATCGATGTCAACGGAGCTCCTCGAGCATGGCGTAACGGAATTCGAGTGTCTCGGCGACGCGGGTCAGCGCCGGTCCCCAGTCCGAGCCGGCCTTCCCGGCCCGGTCGCGTACGGCGGCGGCCCGGTGCGGCGGCAGCCGGTGGGCCAGCAGGGTCAGCGCGTCCCGGATGCCGGTGTCGCGGGGCCCGACGTCGGTCCGGACCAGCCGGGCCAGCACGGCCCGGCCGAGCTCGTCCGGCCACGGCGGCGGGCAGACGGTGAGCACCGCGGACAGCAGCCACGGTGTGGTGTCCTTGCCGGCCAGCAGGCGGGCCACGGCGAGGCCGCGGCGGTCCGGCGGCAGCGCGCCGACGAGCGCCGGCCAGTCCCGCTGCGGCGGGCGGCGGTCCAGCAGGGCGGCGGCCCAGCCGGCGTCCTGCTGCCGGATCGCGGCGTCCTGCCAGCCGCCGACCAGCACGTCCCGCCAGTCGGTGTCACCGGCCCAGCCCAGCAGCTGGGCAGGGGGTCCGAGCGCGGACCAGACCGGCAGCGGGGTCGCGGACACGATCTCCCGCAGCCACCAGCCCTGTGCGCCGATGCCCGCCGGCGGCGTACGGCTGATCGCGTCGCCGGCCATCGCGTCGTCGCAGGTCTCCGGGGGCGCGACGACCAGCCGGGTCCGCAGCCGGCGGCGCTCGACGGAGACCGCGGCCCGGGCCCGCTCGGACATGCGGGCCGCGTAGGCGGAGCGGGGGAGTACGCCGAGCGTGGCCGCGGCGCGGTCCCGGACGCCCTTGCGCCGGTCCCGCAGGGCGGTCTCCAGCAGGGGTTCGTCCGCGTCCTGCGGCCGGACGCCGATCTGGTCGAGGAACCACTCCCGGTCCTCGCCGGTCTCCTTCGCCCAGGTCGCGGTCAGCAGCGCGCGGGCGCGCGCGGGGTCGGCCGCTCGCAGCACGTCGTACCGGTCGCGCCGTTCCGCCCGCTCCCCGTGCTCCCACACCTCATCGACCTCCGCCGGCCCCGATCCCGCAGGAGCCGTCGCCGGGCCTGGAGTCGCCCCCGGCCCCGGAGCCGGCCCCGGAATCGCGCCCGGGCCTGGGGTCGGGCCCGGCCCCGGAATCGCGCCCGGGTTCGGGGTCGCGGTAGGGCTCGGGGCCGTCGGTGGAGTCGCGTTCGGGGTGGCGAGGGTCGAGGGGTCGGCGATGGTGATCGCCTGCGCCCAGTCGGGGCGGGCGGCGGCCAGCCAGCGCCCGCGGACGCCGAGGACCGGAACCACCGCCGCCGCGGCCGCCCCGTCGCGGGCGGCCGCGTCCAGCAGCGCGGGCAGCAGGTCGGCCGGCGGTCGCCAGCGACCGGCGGCCGCGGCGCCGGCCCACTCCACCAGCAGGTCCTGGTTGCCCCCGAGCACCCGCCCGAGGTGCGCAGCCCCGGCCGGCCGCACCAGCCGCGCCGTCTCCGGCCCGGCCGCCGGCCCACTCTCGACCGGAGCCACCCCCGGTCGCATCCCCGCCCGCCGATACGGCGTAGCCAACGCCGCCGCATCCAGCAACCGCGCCGCCGGATCCCCGGCCGCGCTCCGGACCACCCCGCCACCCGCCCCGGCCGTACCGTCCGCAGACGGTCCCGCGCCGCCCGGGGACGGGACCGCGGCATCGTCGGCGTTCACCGGCGTGAGGCGCGCGGCGGCGGTGCCGAGGGGGCCGGGAAGGGCGGTGACGTCGACGTCGCGGCGAGCGGTGCCGAGGAGCGCGGCCGCGCTGAGATCGGCCCAGCTGGTCACAGCAGCACCAGCTGACCGGCCGCACGCCCGGGGTCGGCGTCCAGCACCGACACCGGCCGCAGCCCACCGGGCGTGTAGTCGGCGGCGACCGTGACCGGGTGCCCGCCGGAGACCGCCAGCAGCCGGTAGAGCTCGTCCCCGCCGAGCAGCCGCACCCGCCGCCCGCCGCCGTCGTACGCCTGCCAGACCGGACCGGGCACCGGCGTGAGCCCACCCACCACGACCGGCCACGAGTACGTCCACGGGTCCGCCGCCACGGCCGCCGCGTACGCCGCCGCCGCGTCCTGCAGGCTCCCGCCGCGCAATGTCCCGATCGGCTCCGGAGCACCCCGGCGGGTCCCGACGAGCGCCCGCAGCGGCGCCGTACCGGGGTAGAAGTGCAGGTCGGCGTCCACGGTCAGGCCGGCCGCCAACGACGCGTCCAGCTGCTGGCCGGCCCCGGCGAAGGAGAGCACCAGCGCCGGCCGGCCGGTCCGCTCCCCGCGCAGCCAGACCCGCCGCACGGTCAGCCGTTCCTGCTCGTCGTCCCGGCGCCCGACCACCTGCCAGCGGTCGGCGACGGGCGGTCCGGCGAGCACGTCGTCCTTGGCGATCGGGTAGCCGACCTCGCGCCGGACGCACGCCGCGAGCGACGGCGGCAGCCGGTCGAGCCCACGGTGCGCGGTCACGGCGAGCCGGAGCAGCGCGAGCCCCTCGAGCAAGGGCCCGCTGCGGTCGGGCTGCCCGGCGCCGGCCCCGGGCAGCCGCCGCAGCGCGCTCGCCAGCCCCGGCGCCTGCGCGTCGACCATCCGGGCCGCCATCGGCTCGACGTAGGAGTAGCCGCCCTGCTGCAGCGCGGCCAGACCGCCGCGGACCTGGTCCAGCAGCCACCGGTCCAGCTCGTCCACCCCGGCCGCGACCCGCTCGCCCCGGCGCTCGACCCGCTTCCGCGCGGCCGCGGGGTCGGAGACGCCGGACTGGGCGGCGGCCGGCGGCCGGGTGGCCCGCTCGGCCAACCACGTCCCGGCCCACTCCGGCGGCGTCCCCGGCCGGACCTGCCCGGCCGACCAGAGCAGCAGCAGCCCCAGCGCGTGCTTGCAGGGAAACTTCCGCGACGGGCACGAGCACCGGTACGCCGGCCCGCCCAGGTCGACCACGGTCCGGTACGGGTGCTTGCCACTGCCCGCGCATTCGCCCCAGACCGCGGCGTCCTCCCGCGTCCCGGTCCCGGACCACGGTCCCGGCCCGGACAGCTTCCGGCCGGCCGCGATCGACCCGGCGTCCGGCGCGAGCGCCAGCACCTGGTCGGCGGTCCAGGCGATAGGCACTCAAAAACCGTATACGGCACGCGGCCCGGCGGGGACGACACCCCGCCGGACCGATCTTGAACCGCTCCCAGGTCGCGTTCGAGGTGAGCGAGCCGCTGTGGCCGACGTCGTCGCGGACGGGCAGTGTCCGGCTTCCGAACGGGCACCCGGCGGGTGGTCGGCGACGGAGGTGGTCGCCGACCGGGGGTGGTCGGCAGCCCGGCTGGGTAAGAGCCGGGTGTCTCGTGCCCCTTTCTTGACCGAAGGGCTGTTCATGAAGCAACGTCGCTTCGTCCTCGTCCCGGCTGCCGTCGCCGCGCTCGTCGTGGCGGTCGCCCCGGCCGTCTCCGCGAACGCCGACCACGGCGGTGCTCCGGCCGCACGGGTCTGGGTCACCACGCCCGACCAGGCCGAACTGCTGCACGACCGCGGCACGGTCCCGTTCACGACCGGGCCGAGCGACGAGCTGACGATCACGGTCGATCCCAGCCGGACATACCAGACCGTGGACGGGTTCGGGGCGTCGATCACCGACTCGTCCGCGGCCGTGCTCTACCGGCTCGCCCCGGCCGCGCGGGACCAGGCGATGCGCAGCCTGTTCGATCCGGACCGGGGGATCGGCATCAGCGCGCTCCGCCAGCCGATCGGGTCCTCCGACTTCACCGACGACCCGCACTACACGTACGACGACGTGCCCGCGGGGCAGACCGACTTCGCGCTGCGGCACTTCAGCGTCGCCCACGACCAGGCCCAGATCCTGCCGCTGCTGCGCCGGGCCAGGGCACTGAACCCGCGGCTGACCGTGATCGCCACCCCGTGGAGCCCGCCGGCCTGGATGAAGACCACCGACTCGCTCATCGGCGGGCGGCTGAAGGACGATCCCCGGGTCTACGCGGCGTACGCGCGGTACTTCGTGAAGTACGTCCAGGCCTATCGCGCCGCCGGCGTCCCGGTCGACTACCTGACCCTGCAGAACGAGCCGCAGAACCGGAAGCCGAACGCGTACCCGGGCACCGACATGCCGGTGCGGCAGGAGGTCGCGCTCATCGAGGCGGTCGGGCCGGCGCTGCGGGCGGCCGGTCTGCGGACGAAGATCCTGGCCTACGACCACAACTGGTCGACCCACCCCGACGACATCGCCAACACGCCGCCGGGCGAGAGCCCCGAGACCGACTATCCGTACGAGGTGCTCGACAGCCCGGCCGCGCGCTGGGTGGCCGGCACCGCGTACCACTGCTACTCCGGCGACCCGAGCGCGCAGACCGCGCTGCACGATGCCCATCCGGACAAGGGGATCTGGTTCACCGAGTGCTCCGGTTCGCACGGCCCGGACGACCCGCCGGCCCAGTTCTTCCGGGACACGCTGACCTTCCACGCCCGCAACATCACCATCGGCACGACCCGCAACTGGGCCAAGACCGCGATCGCCTGGAACATCGCGCTCGACTCGACCGGCGGTCCGCACAACGGCGGCTGCGACACCTGCACCGGGGTGTTGACGCTGCAGGCCGACGGCTCCGTCACCACCAACGCGGAGTACTACACGATCGGCCACCTCTCCAAGTTCGTGAAGCCGGGCGCGGTGCGGATCGCCAGCACGTCCTTCGGGACGACCGGCTGGAACGGCCAGATCATGGACGTCGCGTTCCGCAACCCGGACGGCTCGACCGCGCTGGTCGTACACAACGAGAACGACGACCCGCGGACGTTCGCGGTCGCCGTCGGCGGCCGGTCGTTCGACTACACGCTGCCCGGTGGTGCGCTCGCGACGTTCACCTGGCCGCGCGGCGGCGCTCCGGGCGACCACCTGCTCCCGGCGACCGGAACGACCGCGACGGCGACGCCGGCGGGGGAGCCGGCCCAGAACGCGGTCGACGACGACGCCTCGACCCGGTGGACCACCGGCACCGCCCAGGTCCCGGGGCAGCAGATCCAGCTCGACCTCGGCCGGCGGGAGACCTTCCGCCGGGTCGTCCTCGACACCGGCGCCAGCACCGGCGACTTCGCCCGCTCCTTCACGCTGCAGGCCGGCGACGACGCGACCCACTGGCGGACCCTCGCCAGCGCAACGGGCACCGGCCAGCTCACCACCATCGACGTCCCCCGAACCCGAGCCCGCTACCTCCGCGTCGTCTCCACCGGCACCTCCGACAGCTGGTGGTCCGTCGCCGACACCCGCCTCTACAGCTGACCCAGCCACCCCGTCCGGACCGGAGTCGCGACTACGGCAGCGGACAAAGACTCAGCACCTGCGCGGCCCCGACCAGGTCCGACAGCGTCGCCTCCGGCACGCCCCGATCCTTCCGCACCACTCACCCTCGGCCGGCCCAGTGACGTGGTTCGTCGGGACGCGTACTACTCGGAGTGGTAGGTACCACTCCAAGTAGTACGCGTCGGCCCGGCGTTGCCGGCGCTTGTCCACCACCTGGGAAGAGGCCAGCTCCAGTGCGCGGATTGCGTACGTGACGTCCGCGCAGGTGATGTGGACGTGTGGCGGGGAGACCAGGTAGGTGGAACCAGTGGGGCCCGTGATCGAGGTGGAGTGCGGCGGGGACGGGCCCAGGCTGCTGCTGCCGGGATCGGGCTCCTGCTGATCCGGTCGCGGGGTCTGCTGGCCCGGGCCCAGCGGCTGCGGCCGGGCTGGACGACGGCCCTGCCGGTGGTCAGTTCCGTTCGTCGTGCCGGCCCTCGGGATCCGGTCTCGTCGTCAAGGGAATGGCCTCTTCCCGCTCTGGCCGACGCCGTTGCGTGCGCGGGCGAGCGGACGCCCGTACGCCACGCGGCGCAGCATGATCGCGGCGGCGTGCGGGCGCCCAGCGGTTACGCGGCTCAGCCCGACACCCGTTATGCCGGATTGCGCACTCGAAGGCTTTTTGGTGAGCCCTGTGGGCGGGCGGCTGAGATTCACCCGTTCGCGTCAACACGCACTCATGGGTACCCCGAAATTTGGGTGGTTTAGACCCCCCAATCTAGGTCTGGCGGCTCAAGTCTGCCTCCACCACGGTGCTTTTTAGCCAAGTCCGCCTAAAGGGAGCGCATAGCCATGTGCTCCTCCCGGACATGGCCACCACACGGGGGGAGCGGGTACCGATGGACGCATCGACCACAGCACTGAGGCGGCCGCCCAGTCGAGTTCTGCGCGCCGCACTCGTCGGCGTACTGCTGGCGGGGGTGTCCTTGGTGGCCGTCGCCAGCGCCGAGCGGGCACACGCCGCGGTGATCCCCACCGCCCCCGACAACATCCTGGTCTTCCCCAACCGCGACTTCATCACGGTCGAGGGTTACGAGGACCACGCGGGCGAGACCGCCACGATCACCGTGACCCGTCCCTCCATCGGCGGCCAGGTGGTCGGGTCGGCCCAGGGCCGGGTCTCCGGCGACGAGGTGGCCTTCGAGGTCAACCACCCGGGCGGGATCTGCTGGGGCGCCGGCACGAACCTCAAGGTCACCCCGGACATCCTGCCCGGGGACGTCGCGTCGATCAGCTTCGGCGGGGCGACCGCCGGCGACACCCGCGTGCAGGACGGGTTCGCCACCGAGGACGCCAGCCTCAGCGGCTCCACGGTCGTCGTGCGGGGCCACGTCGGCCCCGGCGTCGACCCGGCCAACACCGAGCAGCGGATCGTCGACCCCGCCCTGGTCGGCACCAACGTCGCGCGCCGCGACGTCCGGGCGGTCCCCGGGCCGCTGACCCCGTCTCCCAAGGGCGGCTACTCCTCGGCCCTGGAGTTCGGCCTGGACGGCCCGGACACGTTCCGGGCGACGTACGTCTTCACCGACCCCGCGGCGGCGCAGATTGCCGCGAACGCCGAGCTGGGCGAGCGGCTGCTGTCGTGGGAGTTCACCGACGCCGACGGCAACCGGCAGGGCATGACCATCGCCGAGTTCGGCGAGCTCGGCGGCCCCGGCTTCGGCGGCTGCCCGAACGGCCCGCTGCAGGCCGGGCCGCCCGGGCCGACCGACATCAGCGCCGTGAACGTCGCCGGCGGCATCCGGCTGACCTGGACTCCGGCCGTCGCGGTCCCGGGCACCCCCGCCATCACCGGCTACCGGGCCCACGCCGTCGCGCAGACCACGAACGCCGCCGGTGAGCGGGTCGAGATCGGCCGCCGGATCGCCGGCGTCGGAGCCCGCGGCACCACGATCACCGGGCTGTCCGCGAGTGAGGCGTACGACATCGATGTCGTCGCGGCCAGCAGCGTCGGGGAGACCTTCCCCGCGGTGCACGCGATCCCGGTCACCGACACCACGCCGCCCACGGTCAGCGCGTCCCCGGGCGGTGGCACGTACTCGACCGCCCGCACCGTCACGCTGAGCGCGAACGAGAACGGCTCGGACATCTACTACACGACCAACGGCGACGACCCGGTCGAGGGCGACATCCTCGACGTGGACGCGATCCGGTACACCGCGCCGATCCCGGTCACGGTGAACACCGACCTGAAGTACGTCGCATTCGACCCGGCCGGGAACGTCTCCCACATCGGCGAGGCGACGTACGTCATCACCAACACGCCGACGCCGGACTCGCCGACGGTGGCCAGTGCCAGTGTGGGTCCCGGCTCGGTCACCCTGAACCTCACCGCGCCGGACCCGTCGATCACCTCGTTCACGGTCCAGGCCTTCACGCCGGCCGGGGCCACGGTCGGTGCGCCGCGGGTGACCACGCCGGCCGAGACGGCCGCCCGGTCGGTCACGATCACCGGCCTGACCGGCGACCAGCCGCTGTTCTTCAGCGTCGTCGCGACGAATGCCAACGGCTCCAGCGCCCCCTCGGACCGGGTGGGTCCGCTGACCCCGCAGGGTGCCGTCGTCGCCAATGCCGGTCCCGACCAGACCATCAACCGCCGGACGACGCCCACCACGGTCACTCTGACCGCGGCCGGCTCGACCACCGGCGGGACGTACCGGTGGGTGCAGCTCAGCCCGGGGACCGGCACCACCCAGATGCCGACCACCGACCCCGATTTCGTCACCCTCACCGGAGCCACCACGGCGAGCCCGAGCTTCCCGCTGCGGCTGTTCGTGTACCCCATGACGAACAATCCGCTGCGGTTCCAGCTCACCGTCACCACCGGGGCGGGCAGCAAGACCGACGAGGTCCTCGTCACCCCGGTCCCGGACCGGGTCACGATCGGGACGTCGAAGTGGAAGGTCGGTGACTTCCGGGTCGTCGGCACGGGCTCGCTCGTCGGGACGACGATCACCGTCCACAGAGGATCTCTCAGCGGCACCGTCCTCGTGCAGGCGGCGGTCACCGCGGCCGCGCCGCCGGGCATCGGCGACTACGACGCCCGCTCCCGGGCGACCGGAGCGCCGCTGAACGTCAACCCGGGAACGGTCTGGATCGAGTCCAGCGGCGGCGGCACCGCCGGACCGTTCACCGTCGCCAACGGATAACACCCGCGGATCTGAGGGGCCCGCCGCACCCCGCGGCGGGCCCCTCAGCCGTTCGCGAGCCGCCGCGCGACGGTCAGGCGGTCCTCGTTGAGGATCGAGAGGACGACGTGGTCGGCGCCGGCCACCCGGTGGGCGTCGATCCGCTCGGCGACGGCGTCGACGTCGCCCCAGGCGACGAGCGCGTCGACCAGGCGGTCGGCGAGGCCGGTGACCTCGTCGTCGGTGAAGCCCATCCGGGCGAAGCTGGTGCGGTAGCCCGGCACGGTGGCGAGGAACGTCAGCGGTCCGCGGGCGAGCTCCCGGGCGCGCGCGGCGTCGGTGCTAGAACCTCGACCACGCTCGAGGTCAACCTAGCGGGGGCGGTGCCTGGCGGGCTTGCGGTCGTCGTAGTTGTCGTACATGTCCTCGGCGCGGCGCTCGGTGTGCCGGTCCAGCAGGCGGGTCCGGACACCGGTGAGCGCCACGAACGCGTACACGCCGAAGCCCAGGAACAGGATCACCCCGATCGTGGCCCACACACCACTCGCCTCCCCGGACTGCGCCCAGGGTGCGCCCCCTCCGCCCCGGCGTCCACCCGCGGGCCTGGACTTCCCGTAGGGGAAGGCGGTCCACTGGGCCGGTGACCGGCACCTGTCCCGTACGGCCTGATTTCGACCCGCTCGGCGCGGAGTTCCTGGCCGACCCGTTCGCGGTGCTGGCCGCCGTACGGGAGCAGCCGGTGTTCTACGCACCGTCGCTGGACTACTACGTGGTGACCCGGCACGCCGACATCGCCGCGGTCTTCCGCGACACCGGGACGTACTCGGCCGCGGCGGCGCAGCTCCCGCTGGTGGCGCTGGAGCCGGAGGCGGGCCGGATCCTGCTCGACGGCGGGCACCGGCCACAGCCGTCGATGGTCAGCCTCGACCAGCCCGAGCACACCCGCCTGCGGCGGCCGGCGACCCGGGCGTTCACGGCGGCGCGGGTGCAGGCGATGGCGCCGGAGATCACCGCGCGCGTCGACGCACTGCTCGACGCGGTCGCGGACGCGCCGGCGTTCGACCTGGTCGAGGCGCTGTGCTTCCCGCTGCCGGCGGACACGATCTTCTCGCTGATGGGCGTGCCGCGGGAGGACTACCCGCAGCTGCGGGCCTGGTGCGGTTCGCGGGCGGCGCTGGCCTGGGGCCGGCCCGCGCCGGAGGAGCAGATCGACATCGCCACGAACATGGTCGCGTACCGGCGCTACCTGCGGGACCTCGTGGACACCAAGGCCGGTACGCCGGGGGACGACTTCACCTCGGACCTGCTCGTCATCCACCGCGAGGACCCGGACAAGCTCGGCCTGGACGAGATCGCCTCGATCCTGTTCTCGCTGTCGTTCGCCGGCCACGAGACCACGAACAACCTCATCGGCAACACCGTCCGGCGGCTGCTGGAGGACCCGTCCCGCTGGGCCCGGATCGTGGCCGACCCGGCGCTCGCTCCCGGCGCCGTCGAGGAGACCCTGCGGTACGACCCGTCGGTGCCGGTCTGGCGCCGGATCACGACCCGGCCCACCACGCTGTCGGGGGTCGAGCTCCCGGCCGGCGCGAAGCTGTTCCTCTGGCTCGCGGCGGCCGGCCGCGACACCGACGTCTGGCCCGACGCCGACAGGTTCGAGCTGGACCGGCCCGACGCCAGGGCCCACCTCGCCTTCGGCGGCCGCAGCATCCACCTGTGTCTGGGCGCCGGACTGGGCCGGCTGGAGGCGGCGATCGCGGTGCAACGGCTGGCCACCCGGTTCCCGCACCTGTCGATGCCGGCCCAGCAGATCCCGTTCCACCCCAACATCAGCTTCCGCGGACCCCAGCGACTGCTGGTCGAGACGGGCTGATCAGCGGCCGGCGGCCAGGGCGGCCGCGTCCTTCGCCAGCCGCGGCCAGCCGAAGCGCTCGCACCAGGCGGGAAAGTCCTTCGTCGGCCCGGTCCACTCCCAGTCGTCGACCTTCCCGACCTCGGCGTCCGTACGGAGGGTGGCCAGGTCCTTGAACGTGTCGGCGTCCGCGCGCTGGGCGACGAGCGTCGCCGCCAGCTTGGCCGCGCCCCGGACCGTGACGTCCCAGTCCGCGGCGTCGGCCGGGATGGCCTCGAGGTGCTTGTACCGGGCGAGCAACGTCGCCGTGGTCTTCGCGCCGAACCCGGGCAGCCCCGGGAAACCGTCGGCGCTGTCGCCGACCAGGGCCAGCCAGTCGGGGATCGACCCGGCCGGGACGCCGAACTTCGCGATGACCCCGTCGGCGTCGAGCTGCTTGTCCTGCCGGCGGTCGAGCTGGACGACCTTGCCGCCGACGCACTGCCCCAGGTCCTTGTCCGGCGAGCAGATGACCACCTGCGTGACCCGCCGGTCGGACTTGGCGACGGCCGCCGCGCTGGCCAGGCCGTCGTCCGCCTCGACGTCGACCATCGGCCAGACCGCGACGCCGAGCGCCCGCAGCGCGTCCTCCAGCCAGTCGAACTGGGCCAGCAGCACCGGCTCCATGCCGGCGCTGGACTTGTACGTCGGCCACATGTCGTTGCGGAAGGACTCGATGACGTGGTCGGTCGCGACCCCGACGTGGGTCGCGCCGTCCTGCAGCATCGTGAAGACGGACTGGACCACGCCGCGGGTCGCGCCGATCTCGACGCCGTCGCTGTCGAGATGTCCGGGTCGCGGCGCGTAGTGCTGCCGGAAGATCTCGTAGGTCCCGTCGACCAGGTGAACGATCACGGGACGAGCCTGGCACGCCGGACGATCGGTGGTCGAGACCGCTGGCCGCCGGCGGCGCGGCGGCAGCCGGCGCGGGCGCCGGAGGAGGTGATGTGCGGCCGCTGCTGGCCGACCTGCGGACCGGCATGGGCCTGCGCCGTCCACAGTGGACGGCCGGTCACTCGCCGGTGACGCCGTCGATCGCCTCCCGGAGCAGGTCGGCGTGGCCGTTGTGGCGCGCGTACTCCTCGATGACGTGCAGGTAGTTCCAGCGCAGCGAGTACGACCGGCCGCGCGGGTCGGTGATCCGCGCGTCCAGCGGGACGGCGGCCAGACCCTGCCGGATCCGGCCGGCCTCGTCCCGCCAGCGGCTGAAGACCTCGGCGACCGGCACGCTGCCGGTCTCCTCCAGGTCGGCCTCCGGTGCCGCGTCGGTGCAGTAGATCGGCACCGGCGGGTCCCCGAAGAACTCGGAGAACCGGTCGCGGTCGACCTCGGTGAGGTGCCGGACGAGCCCGAGCAGCGAGAGAGTGGTGGTGGCGATCGGCCGGGCCCGCAGCTGCTCGTCGGTCAGGCCGGCGCACTTCCAGGCCAGCGTCTCGCGGTGATAGTCGAGCAGTTGTGTCAGCAGGTCGCGCTCGGCGCCGACGGTGGCCGGCCAGGTCCGGGTGTCAGGTGGTGCGGCGATAGCCATACCGGACGCTTACCACCGCGGTCGAGCCGTTTCGGTCCCGGAGTCCGTACACGCCCGACCGGCCGAACGGTGGCCTCGGCCGTCCGGACCTGTCCGGACACATCGTTATCTCGCTGAGGCCATCATTCACCCGGTAGGGGGTTATCGGTCACCGACTGATGTGCCTTACTAGCCTGGCGACAAGTGCCGGAATTCCACCGGCGACGGGGGGAGCCGTCCACGTTGGGGGGAAGGCACATGGGCACCACCACCACCGTCGCTCTCGTCGACGACCACCAGACCCTGCTGGATCTGCTCGGCTTCGCCATCGACGCCGAGTCCGACCTCGTGGTGGTGGGGACGGCGACGACGGCCGCGGACGGCCTGGCGTTGGTCGCGCGCACCTGTCCGGACGTGGTCCTGCTCGACTTCGTGCTGCCGGACGGCGACGGCGTCACCGTCGCGACCGCGCTGGCGCACGACCATCCCGAGACCCGGGTGGTGATGCTGACCGCGTCGGAGGACGCCGAGCTGATCACCCTGGCCGCCCGCGCCGGGGCCGCCGGCTTCGTGATGAAGTCCGGCGCGCTCAGCCAGCTGCTCGACACGATCCGGGCCGCCCGGATCGGCACGATGATCGTGGACCCGGTCTTCCTGGCCCGCCTCGGGTCGTCCCGTCGGCGGCCCGCGGCCGACGACGGGCCGCCGCCCCCGGTGCTGACGCGCCGCGAGCTCGACGTCCTGGAACGCCTCGGCCAGGGCAAGGACCCCCGCACGATCGCCCGCGAGCTCTGCATCAGCGTGCACACCTGCCGCGGCTACGTGAAGAGCACGCTGGCCAAGCTCAACTGCCACTCCCAGCTCGAGGCCGTCGTCACCGCCCGGCGGCTGGGCCTGCTGTCCGGCCCGAAGCCGGTGCCCGCGGCGGGGTGACCGTTCTAACGCCGTAAACTCGGGCCATAGAGCACGCGGCGGACGAGGGCGGTCACATGAACAGCGCGGAGGACCTGGCCGCGATCGCGTTGCTGGCCGAGCCCGTCCGGCAACGGCTCTACCGCTACGTCCGGGACCGCCGCGAGCCGGTGGGCCGGGAGGACGCCGCGAACGACGCCGGGATCTCGGTCAAGCTGGCCGCCTTCCACCTGGACCGGATGGCGCAGGCCGGCCTGCTGGACGTCGACTACCGGCGGCTGACCGGCCGGGTCGGGCCCGGGGCCGGGCGGACGGCGAAGGTCTACACGGCCTCGGCGCGGTCGTTCTCCATCGAGTTGCCCCAGACCCGGTACGCGCTGGCCGCCTCGATGATGGCGACCGCCCTGTCCGGGGACACCGGCGGGGACGGCGCGGCCACGCTGGCGCAGGTGGCCGGAACCGTCGGCGACCTGCTCGGTGCCGAGGTCAAGGCGCAGGCCCGGACGAAGAACGGCCGCCGCGAGGCCGCGCTGCGCCAGCTCGAGCAGCTCGGCTTCGAGCCGCAGTCCCGCGGCAGCGACCTCGTGCTGCGCAACTGCGTCTTCCGGGAGGTGTCGGAGTCACACCGCGAGCTCGTCTGCGGGATGAACGCCGCGTTGGTCCGGGGCCTGCTGGAGGGGGCGCAGCTGCGGTCGCTGCGGGTCGAGGGGCGGCCGGCCGAGGAACGGATCGCCGAGTCCAGCTGCTGCGTGCGCGTCGTCGGGCACTGACGGGCCGTACAAGGAACCCAGCCGGGCGACGAGGGCGTCGTCGCCGGCCTGGGCGGCGGCCAGCAGCTCGCGGGTCGTCGCGTGCGCGAGCCGGTGCACGGTCCGCAGCACGGCCCGTTCCAGCGCCGGCCGGACCTCGGGCGGGACGGCGGCGCGGGCGATCTCCTGCCGGGCGACCTCCTCGGCGTCGGCGCGCATCCGGCGCAGCGCCGGGCCGGCGCCGCGACCGGCCTCCCAGCGGCGGTAGCGGGCGAGCTCGGCCTCGATGACCGCCTCGACCGCGGCGATCTCGGCGGTGAGCGCGGCGGCGGCGGTCGCGCTGGTGGTCCCGTCGGCGCGCAGGTCGGCCAGGTCGATCAGCCGTACGGAATCCAGGTCCCGGACGGACGCGGCCACGTTGCGGGGGAGCGCGAGGTCCACCAGCGTCAGCGGCCGGCCGTGCGGACGGCAGCGGCGCAGCAGGTCGGTGTCGACGAGCGGGTGCGGCGCCGCGGTGGCCGTGATCGCGATGTCCGCGGTGGCCAGGCCGTCGGGCAGCGCGGCCAGATCGACCACGGTGGCTCCGGCGGCGGCGAAGCGGGCGGCGTGCCGGCGGGTGCGGTTGCAGACCGTCACGTGCGCTCCCAGGGCCGCGCCGCGGGTCACCACGACGGCTGCGACCTCGCCCGCGCCGACCACGAGCAGCCGTTCGCCGGCGAGGGTGCCGCCGTGCTCGGCCGCGACGGCGTCCAGGGCCACCGCCGCGACCGAGCGGCTGCTGGCGGCGATCCCGGTGTGCCGGTGGGCGCGCCGGCCGGCGCTGACCGCGGTGGCCAGCAGGCGTTCCAGCGCGGCGTCGGCACCGGCGGCCCGGCCGGCCTCGGCCGCGTGCCGGACCTGGCCGGCGATCTCGGTCTCGCCGAGCACGAAGGACTCCATACCGGTCGCGACCCGCAGCAGGTGCCGGGCCGCCGCGTCGCCCGCGTACGTCGTCGCGGCCGCCCGGACGACCGCCGCCGGCACGCCGCGGTCGGCCGCGAGCGCGGTGAGCAGGGCCTCCGGGTCGGGGTCGGCGTCCCAGCTCCCGTAGAGCTCCACCCGCTGGCAGGTGGACAGGACGACCAGGCCGCGGGCGCCGGCGGCGGCCCGCAGTCCCGGCAGCCGGGCGGCCGGCTCGGCCCGTCCGTACGCGAGCCGCTCCAGCAGGGCCAGCGGTGCCTGGCAACCGGCGACGGAGACGCAGCCGAGACCGGTCACGGGGTGCTGCCGGCCAGCGCGAGCAGGGTCTCCGCGGCGGTGCGGTGCGACCCGTACGGCGCCGCGCTGAGGTAGGCGTGCAGGTCCCGGGTCGCCGCCGCGGGCTGGTGCAGGCCGGAGAGCAGGACCAGGCCGCGGACGTAGAGCGCCTCCGGGTAGGCCGGGTCCGCGGCCAGCACCGCGTCGAGCATGTCCTTGGCCTGCTGCGGTTGGCCGACCTCGAACGCGAGCAGGGCCAGGGCCGTGTTCGCCTCGGCGTTGCCGGGGTCGAGCCGGAGGATCGCCAGGTACTCGACCGCGGCCAGCTGGCCCTCGCCGCCGTCCGCGTACGCGTGGGCGAGCGTGATGTGCTTCGCGATGTCCTTCGGGTGCGCCTTGACGTCCAGGGCGGCGGTGTCGATCGCCGCGGCCTGCTCCGGAGTCGCGGTCTGCGCCGCGTCCGTCGGCCCGGCGCCCGCCGCTCCCGTCGGCCCGGCTCCCGCCGCTCCCGTCGGCCCGGCTCCCGTCGGCCCGGTGGCGGGCCCCGCGGGGCCGGCGGGACTGCCTGCCGGCGGATCGGCGGGCTGAGCCGCCGATCCGCCGGCCGGGGCACCCGGCGACGCCGTCGCTGCCGCCGCCGGTGCGTCCCCGGACACCGTCTCGCCCGCGCCGCGCGGCGCGATCGCGCCCGCGAGCAGGACGGCGACGCTCGCCACGGCCGCCGCCGCGGCGAGCACCGTCACCACGCGGCGCCTCCGCCGCCCCCCCGCCGTCCCCCGCCGTCCCACCGCCCCATCCGCGGCCGCCGGAGACCCCCCGGCCCCGGCCGCCGCATCCGCCGCCGCATCCGCAGCCGCCGGAGACTTCCCGGCCCCGGCCGCGTTCTCCGCGCCCTCAGGCGTCGTCGCGCTGCTGCGCTCAGGTACGCGGCCCCGCCCGCGCCGGGGGGTCGCGGCCGCCTCGGCGGTCTCGGCGTCACCACGCCCCCGAGTCGCGGTCTCGGCGGCACCACGCCCCCGGGTCGGGGTCTCGGTAGCGCCGGGGCCCCGGGTCGGGGTCTCGGTGGCGCCGGGGCGCCGGGTCGGGATGTCAGCGGCGGCGGGGGGCTTGGCGGGGTGGAGGGTTGCGGCGGCGGCGCGTTCCAGCGGCGCGCGGAGGCGGCGGTGGTCGTCATCGGTGATCTTGCCGGCGGCGCGGTCGTCGTCGAGGTCGCGCAGTTGCCGCAGCAGTGCCCGCTGCCGGTCGGACTCGGCCGTCATCCCTCCTCCTCCCGCAGTCGCTCGACCGCCCGCCGCAACGCCAGCCGCTGTGCCGCCGACAACGGCGGCGGCGCCTCGGAGTCGTCCGGAGTGGACAGTCGCCGCCAGCGCCGCAGCAACGTCAGCACGAGCAGCGCGCCGCCCGCGACGACGGTCAGCGGCAGGTAGTACGCGGTCCGCGCCAGCCCGTGCCGCGGCGGCGACATCAGCACCGAGTCCCCGTACGCGGCGACGAACCCGGTCCGGATCTGGTCGGCCGACTGCCCGGTGGCCAGGTCCTGCTCGATCTGCTGGCGCATCTGCTGCGCCAGCGGTGCGGGGGAGTCGGCGACCGAGAGGTCCTTGCAGATCGGGCAGTGCAGCCCGGACGCGATCTGCTGGACCTGCGCGGCCCGGCTCGCCGGCGCCCGGTGCCCGCCGGCCGCCACCAGCCCGACGGTCACCACCGCGGCGAGCGCGGCGAGCGCCACGAGCAGGTCGGCGGCCGACCAGCGCCGGCTCACGGCGCGGCCGTCCGGACGAGCGGATCGACCTGCGCGGCCAGCACGGCGGCGTCGACCCGGCCGATGATCCGGTTCACGATCCGGCCGGACCGGTCGAGCAGGAACGTCTCCGGGATGCCGCGGATCCCGTACGCCAGCGCCGTCCGGGAGTCCTTGTCCTCGACCACCGGGTAGGTGAGCCCGGACTGGTGGACGTAGTCGCGGGCACCGTCGGTGGTGTCCTGGAAGTCCACCCCGAGCACGACCGCCCCGGCGTCCCGGTACCGCTGCCAGGTCTGGTCGAGCGCGTCCTGCTCGTCGTGGCACTCGGCGCACCAGGACGCCCAGAAGTTGACGATCACGACCTGCCCGCGCAACGTCGAGAGCGTCACCGCCGGGCCGTCCAGTCCGGACAGGGTGAAGTCCGGCGCGGTCCGGCCGACCAGTGGCGACGCGGTCGCGGCGGGGTCCCGGCCGAGACCGGTCGACAGCACCGCGACCACCCCGGCCACGAGCGCCGCGACGAGCGCGAGCAGCAGCACACGACGGCGCATCAGAGCACTCCCGTCCCGGCCGGGTGCCGCCGCCGCTCGGCCGCGACGACCTCTTCCTCGGCCCGCCGCCGGCGGGCCGGCCAGGCGGCGACCGCCCCGCCGAGCGCCATCAGCGCCCCGCCGATCCACAACCAGTTCACGCCGGGGTTGCGGTAGAACCGGAACGTCGCCGAGGCGCCGTCGTCCTGCAGCGAGATCACCGACGCGTACAGGTCGTGGACGACGCCGCGGTGGATCGAGGGCGAGCCGATCGGCTCGGCCGCTGCGGGGTAGAGGTTCATCCGCGGGTCCAGCGAGCCGCCCGAGGCCAGCGACACCCGCGCGGTCAGCACGATCCGCTGGGCCTGCTGGTCGGTCTCCAGCCCCTCGTAGCGCAGGGTCTGCCCGGCGAACACGGTGCTCTGGCCCGTCCGCAGCGTCACCTGGGTCTGCTCGGCCAGGTTGCTGGACGCGGTGATGCCGAAGGCGAGCAGGGCGAGTCCCATGTGGACGGTGAGCCCGGCGTACCGGCGGCGGCCGCGGACGAGCGTCCGCAGGATCCCGGCCCGGCCACCGCGGCGGCCGGCCGCGAGCCCGGTGACCAGCTCCTGCCCGTTCGCGACGAGGACGAGGGTGGCCAGGCCGAACCCGGCGATCGCGTAGAGGTCGCGCAGACCCGCGGCGGCGGTGCCGACCACGACCACCGCGGCGGCGACGACCGGCACCCGCAGCCGCCGTACGGCCCGCTCCCGGTTGACCGCCCGCCAGGGCAGCAGCGGCGCGGTCCCGGCCAGCAGCAGGACGAGCAGGAAGACCGGCGCCAGCGCGCTGCGGAAGTACGGCCCGCCGACGGTGATCTGCTGTCCGGTCACGGCCTCGAGCACGAGCGGGAACGCCGTACCCAGCAGGATGATCGCGGTCGCGGCGAGCAGCAGCATGTTGTTGCCGACGATCGCGGCCTCCCGCGACACCGTCGACTCCAGCCGGGCCGGGGTCCGCAGGGTCGGCAGCCGCCAGGCCACCAGCCCGAAGCCGCCCAGCAGCACCAGCCCCAGGAAGACCAGGTACGCCGGCCCGACCGCGGACTGCGCGAACGCATGCACCGAGGACAGCACGCTGCCCCGGGTCAGGAACGTCCCGAACGTCATCAGCGCGAACGCCCCGATGACCAGCGCGATGTTCCACAGCCGGGCCATGCCCCGCCGCTCCTGCAGCATGATCGAGTGCAGGAACGCGGTCGCGACCAGCCAGGGCAGCAGCGCCACGTTCTCGACCGGGTCCCAGGCCCAGTAGCCGCCCCAGCCCAGCACCGAGTACGACCAGAGCGCGCCGAGCACCAGCCCGACGGTGAGGAAGCACCAGACCGCGAGCGTCCAGCGCCGGATCAGCGAGACCCAGTGGTCGCTGCCGCCGCCGGCCAGCAGCGCCGCGACCCCGAACGCGAACGGCACCGTGAACCCGATGAACCCGAGGTAGAGGAACGGCGGGTGCACCGCCATCAGCGGATGGTTCTGCAGCAGCGGCGCCGGGCCGCGTCCGTCGGCCGCGGCCTGCGCCAGCGTCCCGAACGGCCGGGCCGGGCCGTCGACCAGGACCAGGTAGAAGGCCTGGACCACGAACAGCACGCTCAGCGCGTACGGGAAGGTCGGCGGCCGGTAGTGGCGGAACCGGATCGCGACCGCGGCGATGTAGCCGGCCAGGATGAGGTTCCAGAACAGCAGCGAGCCGTCGTCGGAGGCCCACAGCGCGAGCACCTTGAACAGCACCGGCGTCTCGCGGGAGGAGTTGTCCGCGACGTACCGCAGCGAGAAGTCGTTGCCCAGCAGGGCCGCGACCATCGTCCCGTCGACGAGCACCATCGTGGCCAGCAGCGCGAAGGCGATGCGCCGGGCGGCCTCGACCAGCCCCGGCCGCAGCGTCCGCGCGCCCACGGCGGCGACCACGGCCCCGCCGGCGGCCAGCACCAGCCCGAGCAGCAGCCCGTACGACCCCAGCACGGACACGGCTCAGCCCCCGGATTCCAGGTCGGCGGTGTTCGGCGGTCTCTGGCCCGGCGCCGGCGGCCGGTAGTCGCCGCTGTGCTTGACCAGCAGCGTGTCGGAATGGAAGCGCCCGTCGGTGCCGAGGGCGCCTTCCAGCACGACCCCCTGGCCGGGCTTGAACAGCTCCGGCACCGAGCCGAGGTCGGAGACCGGCACCGAGTCGGTGCCGTCGGTCACGGTGAAGGTCAGCGTGCTGGTGGTGTGCCCGACGCTGCCGGGCACGACGTACCCGCCGAGCCGGATCCGCTCGCCGACATGCGCCTTGTGCTGGGTGACGACGTCGGTCGGGGTGAGGTAGTAGACGAAGCTGCCGGTCAGCCCGCGCACGGTGACCCAGACCAGCGCGCCCACGATGACGGCCAGCCCGATCAGCAGCCGCAACCGGGCTCCGTGCAGCCAGCGGGCGGGGGCCGTGTCCTGCGGCACCGCCGCGGCGATCGGCTCCTGGGTCACCGTTCTCGCCCGCTGACCGTGGCGATGTAGCGGCGGGCCCGGCGCAGCCGGACCGCCAGCCGCCAGCGGTAGCCGCCGAGCGCGGCCCCGGTCGCGGCGTACCCGGCGACCACGTAGGTCAGGTCATGCACCGGTGACACCCCCCACCGGGGCGGGACGGCGGGCCCGCGGCGTGGAGACCGGGACGGCGCCCCGCTCCTCCAGCCGCCCGACCCGCAGCCGGGCCGCCATCAGATAGCCGTACGCGACCGAGAAGACCAGGAACGCGAACAGCAGCGTGGCCAGCATGCTGCCCGCGATCGTCGGCGACCCCGGCCGCAGCACGGTCGCCTCCTGGTGCAGCGACCGCCACCACACCACGGACATGTGCACGATCGGCACGTCCACGAAGCCGATCACCCCGACCACCGCGGACCACCGGGCCCGGCGCGCCGGGCTGTCGGCCACCCGCCGCAGCGAGAGGTAGCCGGTGTAGATCAGCAGCAGCAGCGCGGTCGTGGTGAGCCGGGGATCCCAGGTCCACCAGGTGCCCCAGACCGGGCGCCCCCACAGCGAGCCCAGCACGATCGTCAGCGCGCAGAACACCACGCCGATCTCGGCCGAGGAGACCGCGATGCGGTCCCAGTGGATACGCCCGGTCCTGAGGTAGGCGACGCTGCCGAGGAAGACCACCCCGAAGGACAGGAAGGCCACCCATGCGGCCGGCACGTGCACGTACATCAGCCGTTGCACGTCGCCCTGGTTGGCGTCCGCGGGGACGACGGTCAGCGCGACCGCCGTCGTCGCGAGCAGACCCAGCAGGGTCGACCAGCCCAGGATCCGCTGGGCGCGGAGGCTGCCGAGCACGGTGAGCACGCGGTAGAAGCGCCGCATGGGTGGCTCCTGTCCAAGGGGTTCGAACTACAGGGAGAGCAGGTACTGCACGAGATCGCTCTGTTGCCGGGCCGACAGCTTCAGGTGGAACGTGCTGTCGTAGTGCTTGACGACCGAGAGCAGGTCCGGGAAGCGGCCGTCGTGGTAGAAGCCGTCCTTCTGATGGGTCCACAGGCCGGCCAGCGGGCTGGTCCGGTACATGTGGGTCGGGGACCGGTCGGCCTCGAAGTTGTCGATGCCGATCTGGCTGCCGGGGTGCAGGTTCTCGCCCGGTTCGGTGAACGTCGGGGCCACGTGGCAGGTCGAGCATTCGGCCTGGCCGGTGAACAGCGTCTTCCCGCGGGCCGCGGCCACCGGGTCGAACGAGCCCTTCGGCGGCGTCGGCGCCTTCAACGAGAGCTGGTACGCCTGCAAGCCCGGCAGTTTCGGGCTCACCAGGTCCGGTTTCGCGGTGATGTGGCCGAAGCCGTTCTCAGCCGCGATCGGGAACTGCGTGGCGTTGTCCAGCCGCGGGTCGAAGAACGTCCCCTGCCCGTGCATCTCCAGGATCGCCACGAACGCGTTCCAGTACGGGATGGAGCCCCAGCCGGTCCAGGTGTGCAGGTTCACGCCGGCCAGCCCGAACGCCGGCGGGATCAGCGTCGCCGCCGAGGTGCCGTTGGGCTGGAAAGCCTTGCCGTCCAGGAACAGCTCGGCGTCGAACTTGCCCGGTCCCCACGCGTCGAGCACCTTGTGCACGGTCGGGACGTCGGTGTGCAGCAGCGAGGCGACCGGTTGCAGGTTCGGCGACAGTCCGATGATCGCGCCGATGTTCAGGTCCTGGTTGGCCCAGCCGTCCTGCCGGTGCCCGATGCCGGGGGCCAGCGAGTTGTCCACTGTGGAGTGACAGAGGGCGCACTCGATGCCGACCGCGTTGAGCTTGCCGGCGCGGTCGAAGATCCCCTTGACGCCGACCACGGAGTTGAGCTTGAGCAGGGTCAGGGTGACCGCCGGGTCGTCCAGGTTCACCTGACCGTTCACGATCGCCGTCCGGACCGCGCCGGGCAGCGCGTCGACGTCGACCTTGAGCCCGACCGACAGCGCGGTCCTCGGGCTGACCCCGGGCCCGACCCCGCCGTTGGCGGCGCCGGCGATGGCCTGGTTCAGGTGCAGCGTGTCGCCCCAGAACGCCTGGTCACCGAAGGTGTCGAACCGGAAGGTCTGCTTCCCCTGCGCCACCAGCGCGTCGATGGGCCGGACCGCGGACGAACCCGATCCGACGCTCTGCGTCCCGCCGGTGGGCCCGGCCGCGACCGGGGACAACCCGGCCGACACCGCCACCAGCATCGTTGCCGTGAGTGCTCCGGCCACGGCGACCGCCAGGGCGACGCCGATCCTTCTCGAGCGGCCCATGCCACGTCACCTCGATCTGCTTTCTAAAGCTAGTCAATCTGGTCGTTAGAGCGTGTCCGGTCGCCATCGGGTTGTCAATGGCCCGGGAGTCAGTCTTCGAGCAGGTTTCCGTAGACCAGGTAGCCGGCGGCCAGGAAGGCCGCGTCGAACGCGACGAGCAGCCCCAGCCAGCCGCCCACGCCGGCCGACTGGCCCTGGGTGAGCGCGACCGTGGCCCGGGTCGCGGCGATGATCACCGGGGTCACCAGCGGCAGCACGATGACCGGCAGCGCCGCCTGCCGGGTCCGCCCCTGGACGGCGAGCAGCCCCAGCAGCGCGCCCATGGCGCTGAGCCCGGCGACACCCAGCACCGCGGTCAGCGCGAGCAGCGCCGGGTCCGGCCCGAGCGGCAGCCCGAACAACACGATCACGATGCCGGTGGTGACCACGAACAGCGCCAGCAGCTGGACGAACGCGGCCGCGGCCTTGCCGAGGAAGACGGCTCCCTTGTCGGCGGGCCCGAGCAGCAGGCCCTCCAGGGCGCCGTTGGCCGCCTCGGTCAGGTACGCCCGATGGCAGAGCTCGACCGAGGCGAACAGCGCCGCGACCCAGAGCAGCCCGGGCGCGGTCTGCTGCAGCAGCAGCCGGTCGGGCCCGAGCGCGAACCCGAGCGCGAGCAGGATCGTCGCCGCGAACGGCAGGACCGCGTTCACCGCCGACCGGCTGCGGAGCTCGATCCGCAGGTCCTTGGCCGCGATCGCGCGGATCACCCGGGCGGTCACGGTGGCCCGCCCGAGAGCCGGCCGCCGTCCATCAGCAGGGTCCGGTCCACGAACCGGGGTGGGGGTGGGTCGTGGCTGGCGATCACGATCGTGCGGCCGGCTCCGCGGGCGCCGGCGAGCAGGTCGTCGACGACGGTGCGGGCGTCCGGATCCAGCCCCGCGTACGGCTCGTCGAGCAGGATGAGCCGCGGCGCCCGCAGCAGGCAGCGGGCCAGCACGAGGCGCTGCCGCATGCCCTGGGAGAAGCTGGCCGCCCGGACCGTCGCGACCTCCTGCAGCCCGACCCGGTCCAGCGCCGCCGGGATCCCGCCGGGATCCAGGCCGTGCAGGTCGGCGGCGAAGCGCAGGTTCTCCGCGGCGGTGAGGTCGTCGTAGAGCCGGGTCTGGTGGCCGACCAGGTCCGTCTCGGCGCGGATCGCGGCCCGGCCGCGGGTGAGGTCGTGGCCGAGCACCGTGCCGCCGCCGTACGTGGGGGAGATCGCGGTCGCGACCAGCCGCAGCAGCGTGGACTTGCCGGAGCCGTTGGAGCCGCGCAGCCAGACCGTCTCGCCGAGGGCGAGCTCCAGGCTGATCTGGCTGACCGCGGCCAGGCCGTCGAACAGCCGCGTCACCCGGACCAGGCCGACCGCGCTCGTCGTCCGTGCGAGGGGGTCGATCACGACGGGCTCACCCGAGTCCGACCAGCCGGCCGAGGCCGAGCGTGGTCATCCCGTGCTGGAGCGCCACGGTGACGCTGTCCAGCCGGTCGAAGGCCAGCAGCACCCCGTACGTCCCGAGGACCGCGGCCGATCCCAGCGCCAGCACGGCCGAGTGCCGCCGGAGGAACCGGAACGCGACCAGCGACCGGTCCAGCGCCAGCGCCGCGATCAGGAACGGCACCGCCAGCCCGGCCGCGTACGCGCTGAGCAGCAGCACGCCCGCGCCGAGCCGGCGCTGGTCGGCCGCGACCGCGAGGACCGAGCCCAGGACCGGCCCGATGCACGGGGTCCAGCCGAACCCGAACGCCGCCCCGGCCACCGGCGCACCCCAGGCCCCGAGCCGGGCCAGCCGCGGCCGGAACCGGAGGTCCCGCCCGGCGAACCGGCCCGCCGGGCGGGCCGAGACCGCCGGCAGGGCCAGCACGACCGCCAGGCCCGCGACCGCGACCCCGGCCAGCCGGGTGACCGGGACCTGCTGGCGCAGCAGCACCGACCCCAGCGCCGTCGCCGACAGTCCTAGGAGGACGAACACGACCGCGAACCCGCCGCAGAACAGCGCCCCGGCCCGCACGGCCCCGACCCGGCCGGGCACTCCGGAGGTCAGCGACAGGTACGCCGGGACCAGCGGCAGCACGCACGGGGACAGGAAGGAGACGACGCCGCCGCCGAAGGCCAGCGCGAAGCCGGTGGCCGACACCGCGGGCCCGGCTAGAGGTCGGTGAGCGGGACATGGATG
This sequence comes from Mycobacteriales bacterium, assembly GCA_035995165.1. Classification (NCBI taxonomy): domain Bacteria; kingdom Bacillati; phylum Actinomycetota; class Actinomycetes; order Mycobacteriales; species Mycobacteriales bacterium. The sequence goes on along the minus strand of DASYKU010000048.1, from coordinate 82,839 downwards.
TCGGTGAGGCGGGCGGCCGGGACGCTGCGCCCGACCAGCCCGCGCAGCTCGGAGTTGACGTCCCAGAGGTTGACGTTCATCGCGGCGGTGATCCGCTCCCCGTCGGCCCAGAAGGCGATGAACTCGCCGCTGAGCAGGCTGCCGCGGATCAGGACCTGATCGCCCGGGGTGCCGTGGCCGACGTACTCCATGCCGAGGTCGTACTGGTCGGTGAAGAAGTACGGCTGCCAGTCGTACTCGTCGCCGGTGCCGAGGATCGTGCGGGCGGCGAGGCGGCCCTGGCGGATCGCGTTGTCCCAGTGCTCCACCCGCAATGCCCGGCCCAGCGCGGTGTTGTCCGCGGTCGCGACGTCGCCGGCGGCGAGCACGTGCGGGTCGGCGGTGCGCAGCTGCCGGTCCACGACGATGCCGTTGTCCACCGCCAGCCCGGCCGCGAGCTCGGTGTTCGGCGCGGCCCCGACCGCCATCACGACCGTGTCGGCGTCGATCGACCCGTCGCTCGCGTGCACCCGCAGGCCGGGCCCGGACCGTTCGATCGCCCGGACCTCGCTGCCGGTCCGCAGGTCGACGCCGTTGCCGAGATGCAGGTCGAGGAAGTAGCGGCCGAGCCGGTCGCCGAGCACCCGCTGCAGCGGCAGCGACGCGTGCTCCAGCACGGTCACCACGCGACCGTGCGCGATCGCCGCGGCCGCGACCTCCAGGCCGATCCAGCCGCCGCCGATGATCACCCAGCGCTCGTCGCGGTCCAGCGCCTCGCGGAGCCGGTCGCTGTCGGCCCGGGTCCGCAGCGTGTGCACGCCGGGCCGGTCGGCGCCGGGGATCGGGAGCAGCCGGGGCCGGGCGCCGGTCGCGAGCACCAGGTCCTCGTACGGGATCAGCTCGGAGCCGACCCGGACCAGGTGCGCGTCCCGGTCGACGGCGGTGGCCCGGACCCCGGTCCGGACGTCGACCTGGTGGTCGGCGTACCAGCCGGCGTCGTGGACCTGCAGCTCGCCGGTCTTGCCGAGCAGGTAGTCCTTGGACAGCGCGGGCCGCTCGTACGGCAGCTCCTGCTCCTCGCCGATCAGCGTGATCGGGTCGGCGTACCCGTGGTCGCGCAGCGTCGAGATCGTGTGGGCGGCGGCCAGGCCACCGCCGACGACGACCGTGCCGGCGCTCATGCCGCGGTCCGGGGGAGCGCGGCGAGGAACTCCGACCGGGTGGCCGGGTTGCTGCGGATCGTCCCGGTCAGGGCGGAGGTCCGGGTGACGGCGCCCGCCGCCCGGACGCCCCGCAACGACATGCAGCTGTGCTCGGCCTCGACCACGACGCCGACGCCCTGCGGCACGAGGTGGTCGTCGAGCCAGGTCGCGACCTGCTGGGTGAGCCGCTCCTGGACCTGCGGCCGGCGCGCGAACAGCTCGACCACGCGGGCGAGCTTCGACAGCCCCAGGATCCGGTCGCCGGGCAGGTAGCCGACGTGCGCGACGCCGGTGAACGGGAGCAGGTGGTGCTCGCACAGGGACTGGACCGGGATGTCCTTGACCACGACGAGCTCGTCGTACTTCTCGTCGTTGGGGAAGGTGGTCAGCTCGAAGCTGCGCGGGGTGAGCATCTCCGCGTACGCCCGGGCCATCCGGGCCGGGCTGTCCCGCAACCCGGGCCCGTCGGTCGAGATGCCCAGGGCCTCCAGGAACTCCTCCGCCGCGCGGGCGGCGACCTCCAGGTTCGTCACCGGACGCCGGCCTTGACGCCGTGCCCGGCGCGCACGTAGCGGGCCTGGGCCAGCCGGCCGAGGGCGAGCGCGGCGACCAGCAGGCCGAAGTCCCGCAGGGCCACGTCGTAGAAGCCGGAGAGGGTGAGCAGGTCGAGGATGATGCCGGCCAGCCAGAGCGCCACGACGTAGGCGCCGATGCGCGGCGCGACCGCGACCAGGACGCCGGCCGCTATCTCGACGACGCCGACGACGTGCATCGCGTCGGCGGCGTCGCCCGGCACGAGGCGGTCGATCCACGGTGCGAGGTAGGCGGTCCAGTCGGTGAGGACGTTGAAGAACTTGTCCAGGCCGAACAGGATCGGCGCGACCGTGAAGACGCTGCGCAGCAGCGCGTACGCCTGGAAGGCGGGGTCCTTCAGGTCGTCGGGCAGATCGGCGCTCATGGGGTGGCTCCCGAATCTAAGAGAAGGTAGCGTTGACGTTAGAGAGCGCGGCTCTCTAACGTCAAGACCTATCTCTTTTAGAGGAGGCGCCGGTGCGGGAGCGGGACGTGGCCGGGATCGGGGCGCTGGCCGACCCGGTCCGGCGCCGGCTCTACCTCTACGTCTGCGCCCAGGTCGAGCCGGTGAGCCGGGACCAGGCCGCGGCCGGCGCCGGGATCGCCCGCCACCAGGCCAAGTTCCACCTCGACCGGCTGGAGGCCGAGGGCCTGCTGGAGACCGGGTACGCGCGGGTCGGCGGCCGCAGCGGACCCGGTGCCGGCCGGACCTCCAAGCTCTACCGGCGGGCCGACCGGGAGATCACCGTCTCCCTGCCCGACCGCGAGTACGAGCTGGCCGGGCGGCTCATGGCCGACGCGATCGCCGCCTCGGCCGGCTCCGGCGAGCCGGTCATGGTCGCGCTGGACCGGCTCGCCGCCGACCACGGCGGCGCTCTGGGCGCGGCGGCGGTCTCGGCCGGGGGACACCCGGCGTCCGCGGGCTCGGCCCTGGAGCTGGCCGCCTCGGTGCTGGCCGGGCACGGCTACGAGCCGCGGGCCGAGGAGGGCCGGGTCGTGCTGGCCAACTGCCCGTTCCACTCGCTGGCCCGGACCCAGACCGACCTGGTCTGCCGGATGAACCAGGCCCTCGTCGGCGGCGTCGCCGCCACCCTCACGCCGCACTGCCCGCAGGTCGCGCTGGCGCCCGCGCCCGGCCGCTGCTGCGTCGTCCTCACCCCGGCGTCATGACCGCGCCCGACGATCCGGTCGCGACGCTGGTCCGCTGGGAGGCGGCCGGGGCGGTCTGGCGGGTGCTGGCCCGGCGGCGGGACGCCGTGACGATCGCGCTCTGCCAGTGCGACGGGGGAGCGGAGGCCGGCCGGCTCACCTCCGCCGATCCCCGCCTGGCCGAGTACGTGGCCGGCCGCCGCAGCAGCGAGGACTGATCAGCAGATCGTCGTACGGCCGGGCTCGTACCGCAGGACCAATCGGACCTTGGTACCAGTACCTCGCCCGCGGCCCGGGGGCGGCCGGCGAGGGGCGGGCCGACGGCGACGGGGCCGGCTCCGTCCGGGCCGGCCTGGAAGAGGCGCTGGAGGCGATCGCCCCCGGCGCCCTCGCCCTCCAGCGCGCCGCGCGCTACCAGCCCGAGCCCGGCTCCCCGACCGCCGACCGCCGCTCCCTGCTCGCCGGCTGGACCGCCTGATCCTCCGCCGCGACCTGGGCGAGGGTGTCCAGCGCCCGCTCGACGTCGCCCGTGTCGGTGTAGAGGGCGAAGCTCAGGCGGCAGCTCGCCGGCGGGGTCAGGCCGAGCGCGCGGTGCGCGAGCGTCGCGCAGTGGCAGCCGCCGCGCGCCTCCACGCCGAGCTCGCCGAGCCGCTGCGCCAGCCGCAGCGGGTCGGTCCCGGCGACCGTGAACGCCAGCAACGGCGCGCGCGGCACCCCGGGCGGCGGCCCGTACACGGTGATCCCCGGAATGGCGCGGGCCCGCTCCAGGGCCCGGGCCGTGAGCGCGTCGAGGTGGGCCCCGACCCGCGTCATCGCGGCGGCGACGTCCCGTGGCCCGACCGGCCGGGAGGTGCGGAACCAGGGCGCCGACTCCTCCAGGACCAGGTCGAGGATCAGCCGCAGCGCCTGCGCGGAGACGATCAGGCCGAGGATGTTCGGGGTCCCGGCCGCGTACTTCCACGGCAGCTCGGCGTACTCGACCAGGTCCGGCGCGACGTGGCCCTCGGCGATCATGTCGCCGCCGTAGAGGAACGGCAGCGCCTGCCGCAGCAGGTGTTCCTTCCCGTAGAGGACGCCGACCCCGAACGGCGCCAGCAGCTTGTGGAACGAGAACGCCAGGTAGTCGACGTCCAGCGCCTGAACGTCCACAGTGGAGCTCGGCACCAGCTGGGCGGCGTCGATGAGCAGCAACGACCGGCGTTCCCCGGACGGCTGCCCGTACCCGCTGCCGTCCGCGATCGACCGCAGCACCGGCAGCGGCGGCTTCGTGCCGAGGAAGTTGGACGCGCCGGTGACGCAGACCAGCTTCGTCCGCCGGTCCACCAGCGACGCCAGGTGGTCGAGGTCGAGGGCCCCGGTCGCCGGGTCGAACCGCGCGACGCGGCACTCGACCCGGCGGCCGAAGCGGGGCAGGATCTCCCGGCTCAGCGCGTACCAGGGCACGAAGTTCGAGTTGTGCTCGAGCTCGGTGCTGACCACGTTGTCGCCGTCGCGGAAGTCCGACAGCAGCGAGTACATGACCGCGTTGATCGCCTCGGTCGTGTTGCGGTACGGGACGATCGTGCGGCGGCTCGGCGCGTTGAGCCACTGCGCGATCGTGTCGTACGACTCCTCGAACAGCGTCGTCATCCGCTGCGAGGCCGGGGACTGGCCGCGGTGCACGTTCTCGTACCAGGGCGCGAGCGAGCGGTAGAGGTCGAGCAGCTCGCACGGCGGCTGGGTGCTCGCCGCGTTGTTGGTCACCACCCGCCCGGTCGCCGGGAACGCGAAGTGCGACCGGATCCGCCGCAGCTGCCAGTCGTCCAGGCCGGCGGTCATACCGGCTTGCGGCGCCAGGCGCCGACCATCAGCGGCCAGAGCATGGGCCGGTCGGTGCCGTCGGCGGCGTCCCGGCGCAGCGCCGTCAGCGTCTCCTCCACGTGGGCCTCGGACGTGACCCCGTGCGCGCAGGCGGCCGGCAGCAGGCTGCGCAGCGTGTGCGCCAGCATCGCCTGCCCGGTCGCGAACGGCTCCAGCCGGCCGGCGACGTCGGTGTCGTCCGGATGGCCGACGCCGGCCGCGGCGAACAGCAGCGGCAGCCGGACGCCGGCCCGCACGTCGCAGCCGAGCGCCTCGAACGTCGCGACCAGCAGCCGTACGGTCTCCACCACGCTCGCCGCCGGCGGCTCCACGCCCGCGGGCCCGAGGTCGTAGTCCTGCACGACGAGGTGCCCGCCGGGCCGCACCGCCTCCCACAGCCGGGCCAGCACGGACACCCGCTGCGGCAGGTGGAACAGCAGCAGCCGGGCGAACACCAGGTCGTACGGGCCGCCCGGGACCGGCGCGTCGTCGGTGAGGTCGGCGGCGACGAACCGGCACTGGGGCAGGCCGTCCGCGTGCAGGCCGCGCTCGGCCAGCGACCCGAGCGCGGCGTCCACGTCGATGCCGGTGACCGTGCCGCCGGCGCCGGTCCGGTGGGCCAGCAGCCGCATCGTCTCGCCGGGACCGCAGCCGGCGTCGAGGCAGGACGCCCCGGCGCCGACCCCGACCCGGTCGAGCAGCCGTACGGTCGCGGGCTCCCACATGCGGGCCTGGACCCGCAGCCGTTCGTACTCGCTCGCGGTCCGCCCGAGGGCGTATTCGGCGACGGTCACGTCAGGCCCTCAGCACGGACTTGGACAGCGTGTCCCCGACCGACGGGTCCGGGTCGCTGTGCGCCGTGAGCGGGTGCTCGAGGTCGGCGTTCCAGGTGTCGACGGAGACGCCGACGAGGTCGACCCTGCCGCCGCTGACGGCGCCGGCCTTGAAGTGGTAGTGCTCCGGCGTCTCCACCCAGTCCCCGTCCTGCATGTGCGCCGGCACCAGCTCGATCGGCGTGCTGAACAGCGAGGGGCTGAAGGCCGTGTCGTCGTGGAACCGCACGCCGTCGGAGCCGGCCTCGCCGGTGACGAGCAGCCTCAGCTGCAGGACGTTCAGCGGGCCGGAGTTGTGGACGCGCACCTTGCAGGTGATGTCCTCGGCCTCGTTGATCCCGGTACCGGTCCCGGGCGGGTCGACGTCGAAGATCTCGACGGTCAGGTACGTCGTCGGGTACGTCTCGATCGCGTCCACCAGGTCGCTGAGGACGGTGTTCGCAGGCGTCACCGGAGCGGCGATCGCGGGCTCCATCGTGCTGGTCATGTGCTTCCCCCTCGTTGTCGCCGGCCGTGGTGGCCGGCGAGGTCCAGTGCCGCACGCCGGGGTCGGGCGCGGCGAGCGGGAAAACCCCACACCTGCACGCCCCAGCTGTGCCAGCCTGAGCAGGGGTCGTGTCGGGAGGTGTCGGATGACGGGCGCCCCGGCGGCGTGTGCCGCGGTGATCGGCCGTGCCGGCGAGCGGGCGGGTGTCGACGCGTTCCTGGCCGCCGCCGCGCTCGGCCCGGCGACGCTCGTCGTCCGCGGCGAGGCCGGCATCGGCAAGAGCACGCTCTGGCGGTACGCGCTGGACACGGCGACCGCCCGCGGCTTCGCGGTCTTCTCGGTCCGCGCCGTCCCGGCGCCGCAGGGGGAGCGGGCCGGCTTGGAGGACCTGTTCGGCCCCGGCGACGGCCCGCGGGCCGGGGCCCGCGAGTCCGTACCGGCCTTCGACCGGGGGCGCCGGATCCGCGAGCTGCTGCGGCGGCTGTCGGCGGACACCCCCGTACTGGTCGGCGTGGACGACCAGCAGTGGCTCGACGCCGGGAGCGCGAACGCGCTGCGGTTCGCGGTCGACCGGCTGGCGGACGAGCGGATCGGGGTGGTCGTCACGACCACGCCGGCCGACGAGGTCGTCGTCGTGGACGGTCGGCACGCCCGGCAGGTCGAGCTCGGCCCGCTGCCGGTGGACGTCCTGCGCCAGGTCCTCGCCCGCTCGCTGCCGGCCGTGACCCGGCCGGAGCTGGTCCGGGCGCACGCGGTCTCCGACGGCAACCCGACCGCGGCGCTGCAGCTCATCCGGTCCTGGGCCCGCGAGCGGCAGGGCGCCCCCGCGGTCTCCGACGACCACGGCCTGGACCGGGAGATCCGCGACCTCCCGCCCGAGGTGGCCGCGGTGATCCGGGCGCTCGCCGTCGCCGGCCCGTCGCCGATCGGGGTGCTCGCGGCGGCGGCGGACGTGGACGACTTCGACAAGGCCGTCCGGGCCGCGGTCGAGGCCGGCGTGGTCCGGGTCGCCGACGACCTGACCGTCCGCTTCACCCACACCCTGTACGCGAACGCGGTCCGCGGCGGCGTCAACCCGCTCGACCGGGCCGCGATCTCCGGCCGGCTCGCCGGCGTGGTCGCGGCGCCCGAGGTCGCCGCCCGGCACCTGGCGGCGGCGACGCTGCTGCCCGACGAGGCCGTCGCCGACCGGCTGGAACAGGTCGCCGAGCGCTGCGCGCGCCGCGGCCGGTCCGACGAGGCCGCCGAGCTGGCCGCCCAGAGCGCCCGGCTGACCCCGCCGGAGCGGGCCGACGCCGCCGCCCGGCGCGGTCTGCGCGAGGTCGAGTACCGCGCCGCGGCGGGGGAGACCGCCCGGGCCATGGCGCTCGCCGACCGGCTGGTGGCCCGGCTCGGGTCCGGCCGGCGGCGCGCCGAGGCGCTGACGCTGCGGGTGTTCCTCGACTTCGCCGACAGCGAGCGGTTCCTGCGCCAGGCGCTCGACGACGTCGGCGAGGACCCGGCCTCGCGGGCCCGCACGCTCGACCTGCTCGGCTGGCAGCTCGGCCTGTACCGCGGCCGCCTCGCCGACGGCATCGCCGCCTCCACCTCCGCGCTGGCGCTCGCCGCCGACCTCGGCGACGCCGAGACCACCTGCGTGGCCGGGGCGACCCTGGCCGCGTCGCTCACCCTGAGCGGCCGGCCGAGCGACGAGCTGCTCGACGACGCGGTCCGGCGCGCCACCGAGCTGCGGCCCTTCCCGCTCGGGCGCTGGCCGCGGGTGTTCCGGGCCCGCGTCTGGCTGTGGTCCGGGCGCCTGGACGCGGCCCGGCGCGAGTTCCTGCAGCTGCAGAAGGACGCGGTCGCCCTCGGCTCGGAGTTCCAGCGGCCGTACCGGCTGTGCGACCTGGCCCTGCTCGCGGCGTACGCGGGCGAGCTCGGTGGTGCGACCCGGGACGCCGAGGACGGGATCGCGGCCGCCCGGGACGCCGGCAACGAGCACGCGATCATCTGGCTGGCGTACCCGCTCGGGCTCGCGGCGGCGCTGCGGGGCGACGCCGAGCAGGCCGAGTGGGCGGCCGGGCTGCTCGTCGACTGGGGCGAGACGAACGACGAGCCGCCGCGGCGGACGATGGCCGACGAGATCCGCGGCAGCCTGGCGGCCGGCGCCGGCGACTGGGCCCGGGCACTGCGCCACTTCACCGCGATGGCCGACCGGCTCGACGCGATGGGGTACGCGCACCCGGGCGCCCGGCCCGGGCTGCCGCGGGCGATCGAGGCCGCCGCGATGGTCGGCGACCGCGACCTCTGCGCGCGCCTCACGGCGCGGCTGCGCGAGCAGGCGGCCGCGTTGCCGGTGCCTCTGGTGAACGCCCACCTGGTCGCGGCGGAAGGACAGCTCGCGCTGCTGGACTCCGATCGCGACCGCGCGGTCGGCTGTCTGGAGGCCGCGGTCGCGGCCTACGGCGGCTATCGGTTCGACGCCGGCCGGGCCGGGCTCGCGCTCGCCCGCGCCTGGTTGCGGTCCGGCCGGCGGACCCGGGCCCGGGAGAGCGCGCAGGCGGCCCGGGACATCTTCGCCGCCGCCGGCGCGCCCGGCTGGGTCGCGATGGCCGATGACCTGCTCCGGCGGGCCGGTGCGAGCGGGGCCGAGGACACCCTCACCCGTACGGAGGTGCAGGTCTCCGCGCTCGTCGCCGGCGGCCGGAGCAACCGTGAGATCGCCGCCGAGCTGTTCGTCAGCGTCTCGACGGTCGAGGCGCACCTGACCCGCATCTACCGCAAGCTCGGCCTGCGCCGCCGGACCGAGCTCGCCGCCCGCCTTCACAACGGCGAGCCGGGTCGTCGCGCCCGGTGATCCGGATCATCCCCCGCGCCAGGCCCTCGTCCATGCCGAAACCGTACGGTCAGGCCCGGATCGTCATCCGAGACACGCGCCCGCCGTCGATGTCGAACGCGAAGTGGCTCGGGCCGGTGAAGCCCTTGCCGCCGACGGCGGCGGTCACGACGGTCCGGGTGCCGTCGGTCTCGACCGCGGTCACCGCGAGCGTCACCTGCTTGCCGATGAACTCGGCATCGCTCCACCCGCGGATCGCGTCCCGCCCGGCGAACTCCCGCCCCCAGTCGTCGACGACGGCGTCGCCGGTGAAGGCATCCAGGAACGCCTCGACGTCACCGCCGTTCGCCGCATCCAGCACCACTCGCACCGGACTCGGAACACCGTCCACCGCTCGCCTCCCACGCCGAACACCACCCCAGCGGACCGTACCGCCGGCCCGTCCCAAGGGTTGCCGATGCGGCGGGGCGGGCAGCGAGCGGGGCGGACACCGGTCAGGGCCGGCCCGGCGCTGTACGGGCTCCGGTGGCGGCGCGGCATGGGCCGGTATCGGGAGGCTGGCCCCTGTCGGCCGACGACTGGGACACCCAGATGCTGTTCTTCCTGCAACACGGCTACCGGGTGATCGCCCACGACCGCCGCGGGCACGGGCGCTCGACCCAGACCGCCGACGGCCACGACATGGACCACTACGCCGACGACCTGGCCGCGGTGACCGAGCACCTGGACCTGCACGACGCCGTCCACATCGGACACTCGACCGGCGGCGGCGAGGTCGTGCGCTACCTCGCCCGGCACGGCGAGAGCCGGGTCGCGAAGGCGGTGCTGATCAGTTCCGTGCCGCCGCTGATGGTCCGGACCGAGGCCAACCCCGGCGGGCTGCCCAAGAGCGTGTTCGACGGCCTGCAGGAGCAGGTGGCCACGAACCGGACGAACTTCTACCGGGACCTGCCCGCCACCGCCTTCTACGGCTTCAACCGGCCGGGCGTCGAGCCCCAGGAGGCGCTCATCCAGAACCGGTGGCGGCAGGGGATGATGGGCGGCGCGAAGGCGCACTACGACGGCATCGTCGCCTTCTCCCAGACCGACTTCACCGAGGACCTGACGAAGATCTCGGTGCCGGTGCTGGTCATGCACGGCGACGACGACCAGGTCGTGCCGTACGCGGACTCCGGGCCGCTGTCGGCGGAGCTCGTCCAGCACGGGACCCTCAAGACGTACGCGGGCTTCCCGCACGGCATGCCGACCACCGAGGCCGCCACGATCAACGCGGACTTGCTCTCTTTCCTCCAGGCCTGATGCGTCTGGCCCGTTCGGGTGGACACTGCTCGCATGAGCGGCGTCACACTCGACGGGCCGTCGCGCCGGCGGACCGTGAGCGGGCTGATCGGCGTGCTGGTACTCGGGCTGCTGCTGGTCGAGCTGCTGGTCTGGCAGCAGAGCCGCCGCCCGACCGAGCCCGCCGGCGCGGTGCCGGCCTCCGGCGCCCAGCTGCTCGCCGAGCAGCACGGGTGCCGGGTGCCGCAGCTGTGGGGTACGGGACCGGCGGCCGGCGTCCTGATCGGCTCGACCGATCCCGGCCGGCCGCAGCGGGTCGCCTGGGTGCCGGCCGCCGACATCGCCCGCTGGCAGCCGGCCTGGCAGACCCGCCAGTGGTGCACCCGCTGAACCCCGCCGGGGGAGTGCGGGTCCGCCAGGTCCGCATCGGAGCAGCGTGGTCGCCCATAGGCAAGGGTTCGACAGGGCGACAGATCGGGTCGCCCTTTCACGGGCGCCCTACACGGGCGGTCCCTAACCTGGGGTCATGGCATCCGGGCCGCAGGCCGTGTCGCGCCCGCGCGGTGCCCGCGGCATGCTCGTCGGCGGCGGCGTGCTGCTGGTTCTCCTGCTGGTGGCGGCGGTGCTGCTGGCGACCGGGCGGGGCGACGACGGGAGCGCCGCCGCGGCCCCGACCCCGACGCCCACGCCGACCAAGACGGTCACCGTGCCGGACATCTACCAGCGGGTCGGGCCGTCGGTCGCGGTCATCCGGACCGCGAAGGGCGCGCTCGGCACCGGCGTGATCGTCGGCAGCGACGGCACCGTCCTGACCGCGAACCACGTGATCGCCGACCGCAGCGCGGTGAGCCTCATCTTCGCCGACGGGACGAGGTCGGCCGCCACGGTCGCCTCGGCCGACCCGGCCCACGACATCGCGACGCTGACCCCGGCGACGCTGCCGCAGCCCATCGTGCCGGCCACGCTCGGCGGCGACGCCGAGGTCGGCGGCGAGGTGGTGGCGATCGGCAACCCGCTCGGGCTGACGTACAGCGTCTCGTCCGGGGTCGTCTCCGCGATCGGCCGGACGGCCGACACGAACACCGGGAAGTTCACCGGGCTGATCCAGTTCGACGCGTCGGTGAACCCGGGCAGCTCCGGGGGACCGTTGCTGGACGCGCAGGGCGACGTCATCGGCATCGTGCTGTCCATCGCCGACCCGAGCCACGACGACTCGTTCGCCGGGATCGCGTTCGCCGTCCCGATCGGGACCGCCCTCGGCGGCGGCCCCGGCGGGGGAGGCGGGCCGCAGACATGACAGGAGTACCCATGACCCATCCGCTCGAGCAGGTGCTGTTCGAGGTCAAGCGCACGATCGTCGGCCAGGACGTCCTGCTGGAGCGGATGGCGATCGGCCTGCTCTCCGGTGGCCACCTGCTGGTCGAGGGCGTGCCCGGGCTGGCCAAGACGCTGGCGGTGAAGTCGCTGGCGGCCGCGATCGGCGGGCGGTTCCAGCGCATCCAGTTCACCCCCGACCTGGTGCCGGCCGACCTGACCGGGACCCGGGTCTACCGGCAGCAGACCGGGGAGTTCGAGACCTCGCTCGGCCCGGTCTTCACCAACCTGCTGCTGGCCGACGAGATCAACCGGGCCCCGGCCAAGGTGCAGAGCGCGCTGCTGGAGGTCATGCAGGAGCGGCAGGTGACGATCGGGCGGGAGACGTTCCCGATGCCGGACCCGTTCCTGGTCATGGCGACGCAGAACCCGATCGAGTCCGAGGGCACCTATCCGCTGCCGGAGGCGCAGGTCGACCGCTTCATGATGAAGGTCGTCGTGCACTACCCGACCTCGCCGGAGGAGCACGCGATCGTCGAGCGGGCGCTGGAGCCGCCGGCCTCGACGCAGGCGATGCTCACCCCCGAGGACCTGGTCCGGATGCAGCAGGCCGCACGGCAGGTCTACATCGACCCGGCCGTCACCGACTACGCGGTCCGGCTGGTGACCGCGACCCGGGCGCCCGGGATGGTCGGGCTCGGGGACCTGGACCGGTACGTCACGTACGGCGCCAGTCCGCGCGCGTCGATCGCGCTGGTGCTGGGCGCTCGGGCGCTGGCGTTCCTGCGCGGGCGGGAGTACGCGCTGCCGCACGACGTCCGGGAGCTCGCGCTGGACGTGCTGCGGCACCGGGTCGTGCTCTCGTACGAGGCCCTGGCCGACGACGTCGACCCGGACACGGTCATCGCCGGCGTGCTGCGGGCCGTGCACATGCCCGACGTCGTGCTGCAGGACCGCTGACCCATGGCGACCGCGCCCGACCGTCTGCTGCTCCGACTGGAGTGGCGGGTGATCCGCCGTCTCGACGGGCGGCTCCAGGGCGCGTACCGCACGCCGTACCGGGGCTCCGGGCTCGACTTCGCCGGCCTGCGCGAGTACGTCGAGGAGGACGACGCCCGGCACATCGACTGGAACGCGACCGCCCGGCTGAACGAGCCGCAGGTCCGGCAGTTCACCGAGGACCGCGAGCTCACCGTCTGGCTGGTGCTGGACCGGTCCGCCTCGATGACCGTCGGTACGCCGGGTCGCGGCAAGCAGGACGTGCTGGGCGAGCTCGCGCTGATCCTGGCCCGGCTGTTCGGCCGCGGCGGCAACCGGATCGGCGCGGTGCTGCACGACGGCGCCGAGATGCGGGTCGTCCCGGCGGGGACCGGTCGCGCGCACGCGCTCCGGATCGGGCACGAGCTCGACCGGACGACCGCGGCGCCGGCCGCCGTCACCACCGACTTCGCCGTGATGCTCGACGCGGTGTCGTCGCTGGCGAAGCGGCGTTCGCTGATCATCATCGTGTCCGACTTCATCGGTACGGGGGACTGGGACAAGCCGCTGCTGCGCCTCGTACACCGGCACGACGTGGTCGCGCTGCGGGTCCTGGACGCGGCCGACGACGACCTGCCCGACGTGGGCCTGGTCGTGGTCGAGGACGCCGAGACCGGCGAGCAGCTGTTCGTCGACTCCGGCGACCCGCTGTTCCGCAGCCGGTTCCGGGCCGGGGTGGCGGAGCGCGACGCCGTCATCGCGGGCCGGATGCGCCGGGCCGGCGTACCGCTGCACCGGATCGGCACCGACCGCGACCTGGTCGAGGCGCTGGTCGAGGTCGTCGCCGGCACCCGCTGGAGGCGCGCGTGAGGTTCTCCTCGCCCTGGTGGCTCGTGCTCGGCGTCCTCGTCGTGGCGGCGCTGGTCGCGGGCGCCGTGATCGCGTCCCGGCGCCGGGCCGCGGCCCTCGCCGCCGCGGGCCTGTCCACCGGCGGGTCGCGGCGCGCGGCCGGGCTCTGGTTCAGCATCGGCGGGCTCGCGGTGCTGGCGCTGGCCATCGCCGGGCCGGCCGCGTCGGTCCCGGTGACCCGGGCCGCCGGGACGGTGATCGTCGCGATGGACGTGTCCAACAGCATGGCCGCCACCGACGTCGCGCCGACGCGGATGGCCGCGGCGAAGCAGGCCGCGACCGCGTTCATCGACGCGCAGCCGGACAGCGTCGACGTCGGCGTCGTCGCCTTCCAGAACGGCGGGCTCACCACCGACCGGCCCGGCGCCGACCACGAGGCGGCCGCGAACGCGGTCAACCGCCTCAACGTCGCCGGCGGTACGTCGCTGGCGAACGCGCTGCTCACCTCCCTGTCCGCGATCACCGGCAAGAAGGTCGTGATCGGCAAGGACGGCACCGTGCCCGACCTCGGGTTCTGGCCGTCGGCGACGGTCGTGCTGTTCTCCGACGGCGAGGACCGGGGCAGCGACGAGGCCACCGCGGCGGCGGCGACGGCCGCGCAGAAGGCCGGCGTGCACGTGGAGACCGTCGGGGTCGGCACCGCGGCCGGCGGGACGGTCACCGTCGACGGCTTCAAGATCCACACCGTGCTGGACGAGGACACGCTGGCCGGGATCGCGAAGACCACCGGCGGCTCGTACCACCCCGCCTCGGACGCCGCCGAGCTCGACGGCATCGCCTCCACCATCGACCTGCGGCTGACCACCCACCGCGAGGACCTTCCGCTGGCCGGTGCGTTCACCGGGTTCGCCATCCTGCTGCTGGCGACCGGAGCGGTCCTCACCGTCCTGCGTACGGGGAGGCTGGTCTGATGTCGTTCGCGTGGCCCACGGCCCTGCTGGCGCTGATCGTCGTCCCGCTCGTGCTCGGCGTGGCCTGGTGGACCCGGCGCCGCCGCCGGCGGGCCGCGGTCCGGGTCACCTCGGCCGCGCTCGTCCGCGCCGCGCTGCCGGGCCGGACGCTCTGGCGCCGCCGCATCCCCACCGCCCTGCTCGTCGCCGGGCTCGCCGTGCTCGCGGTCGGGGCCGCCCGCCCGCAGGCCTCGGTCGCCGTCCCGTCCAGCCAGACCACGATCCTGCTGGCCCTGGACGTCTCCGGCTCGATGTGCTCCGCGGACGTCTCACCGAACCGGCTCACCGCGGCCGAGAAGGCCGCCGCCGACTTCATCAAGGCGCAGCCGGGCGGGGCCCGGATCGGGCTCGTCGCCTTCGCCGGGGTGGCCGGCGTGATCGTGCCGCCGACCACCGACACCAAGGCCCTGCTGGACGCGCTGCCGAACCTGACCACCTCCCGCGGCACCGCGATCGGGCAGGCGATCCTCACCTCGATCGACGCGATCGCCGACGTGGACAGCTCGGTGCCGCCGACCGGGGCCGCGGTCAGCAGCAGCGCCGAGGGGACCGCGTACGCGGCCGACGTGATCGTCGTGCTCACCGACGGCGCGAACACCCAGGGCGTCGAGCCGCAGACGGCCGCGCAGGAGGCGGCCGCCCGCAAGCTGCGCGTCTACACGATCGGCTTCGGTACGACGACGCCGGCGCCGATGGTCTGCGACGCCTCCCAGATCGGGGACGGACCGGGCGGGATCTTCGGCGGCGGCCCGTTCGGCGGCGGTGGTCGCGGCGGTGGCCGGGGTGGTCCGCTGGTCGCCGACTACGCCTCGCTCAAGCAGGTCGCCGCGACCACCGGCGGTCATTTCTACAGCGCGCAGGACGCGACCCAGCTGCAGAGCGCGCTCGGCGACCTGCCGCGGGCGATCACCGTCACCCACAAGCACCTCGACCTCGCCGCCTGGTTCGCCGGGCTGGGCGGTCTCCTGGTCGCCCTCGCGGTCGGCCTCTCCCTCTGGTGGAACCGCGTCCGCCACCTCCCGTCCCCCCGCCCCACCCCACCCCGGACGGCCGGGTGAGCGCGACCGCCTCGCCGCGGCTGGCGACGCCCGGTCGCGTGTAGATCTGTGACAGGTGGGTTCGTACGGTCCGTCCGGTGATCCCGAGCGTGCGGGCTCGCGATCGGCGGAGCCGTCCCGCCCGTGCAGGCGGTCGATCTCGTCGAGGCGCTGCGGCTCCACGATCACTGGAGCAGGCGGCTGCGGAGGGCCTTGCGGTCGGTCTTGCCGACGCTGGTGACGGGGATGGTGTCGACGACGCGGACGTCGTGCGGGCGGTGGATGCCGGAGAGACGGGCGGCCGCGAACGCCTCGACCTCGGCCGCGTCCAGGATCGACCCGGGGCGGGCCGCGACGAACGCGACGACCTCCTCGCCGCGGACGGGATCGGGCCGGCCGACGACCGCCGCCGCGGCGATGCCCGGGTGCTCCAGCAGGACCTCCTCCACGTCGCGCGGGAAGACGTTCACACCGCTGCGGATGATGAGGTCCTTCTTGCGGTCGACCAGCCAGAGGAAGCCGTCGGCGTCGAGGTGGCCGACGTCGCCGGTGTGCAGCCAGCCCTCGGCCAGCGTGCCGGCGGTGGTCTCCGGGTCGTTCCAGTAGCCGGTCATCACGCCCGGGCCGCGGGCCCAGACCTCGCCGTCCGCGCCCGCCGCGACATCGCGGCCGGCGTCGTCGACGACCCGGACCTCGTAGCGGGGGAGCGGGCGGCCGACCGACCCGGCCCGGCGGTCCGCCAGCGTCGAGCTGGAGATCACCGCGCCGGACTCGGTGCAGCCGTACCCCTCCAGCACCTCCGCCCCCGGCACCCGCTTCTCCCACTCGGCCCGGACGGCGGCCGGCAGCGGCGCGGCCCCGACACTGAGGTACCGCAGCTCGGACAGGTCGTGGTCCTCCAGCGGCTGCTGCAGCAGCAGCGCGAGCATCGAGGGCACCAGCTGGCCGCCGCTGACCCGGTGCTCGGCCGCGAGCCGCAGCCAGCCGGCCGGCTCGAACCAGCGCATGAGCACCGACGGGCCGGGCTGCTCCTCGATGAACGCCCCGACGATCGTCACGATCAGCCCGAACGCGTGCGACAGCGGCAACGCGGTCAGGCTCGACTTGCCGTCGTAGGTGTCCCGGCCCCGCTCGTACGCGCAGCGCCCGCACCACCAGAGGTTGCCGTGGGTGAGCATGACGCCCTTGGCCCGGCCGGTCGTGCCACCGGTGTACATCAGCGCACCGAGGTCGTCGGCCTTCCGGTCCACCAGCGGGTGCGGGTCGGCCGCGACCAGCTCCGCGTACGGGACCGTGCCCGGCGCGTCCCCGGCCACGATGACGTGCCGGACCGCCGGCGCCGCGGCCGCGGCCGGCGCCACCCGGACGAGCAGCTCGGGTGAGGTGATCACGGCGACCGCGCCGGAGTCGGCCAGCACGTGCCGCAGCTCGGCCTCGCTGAGCAGGAACACCACCGGGGTGACGACCGCGCCGGCCCGCCAGATCGCCCCGTACGCGACCTCGACCTCGGGTCCGTTGGCCATGCAGACGACGACCCGCTCGCCGGGTCTGATACCGAGACCGACCAGGCCGCCGGTCAGCCGCCGGACGGCGTCGAGGCGTTCGGCCGCGGACAGGCGCCGGCCCTCGTACACGAGCGTCGTCTCGTCGCCGCGCCGTTCGAACGCCGACTCGACGAGCGCGCCGAGGTGGGTCTCGCTGGGCATCGTTGCCTCCCGGACTCGTTCCGCCCCCGCAGTCTCCGTCCCCGGCGCGAGTCCCGTCCACGGGCTCACCCGATCCGGTGGATCATCCTGGGCGCCCGGCGACGGTGGATCGTCCGGCGGCGGTGGATCACCCGGTGGTCCGGACGGCGAGCTGGCGGACCGGGGGGAGTGGCGGGCCGATCGGCCCGGCGCGCCCGGAGTCGCGGTCGATCATCCGGATCGCGCCGCCGGCGGCGATCACGAACAGCCGGCCGTCCGGCGACCAGGCGAGCATGCCCGGCTCGACGGACTGCTCCAGCTCCACGTCGGCGGTCCGGATCTCGCCGCTGGCGAGGTCGACCAGGTCGAGGTCGACGTGGCCGCCGTCCTCGGTCCGGTAGATGGCCGCGGTCCGCCCGTCCGGTGAGATCGCGCCCACCGTCGGGCCGACCGACACCGGCGGCCCGATCTCGCGCCGGGCGCCGGTGGCGCGGTCGAGGAGGTCGCTGTAGCAGCGGTGCCGGTCGGTGCACTCGGCCACCAGCCAGTTGCGCGGCCCGACGGCGAGCAGCGCGCCGGTGCTGAGCTTGCGCAGCCCGTCCGGCCGGGCCTCGTACACCCCGCTGGTGCCGGGGACGAGCAGGGTGCCGCCCCCGTCCACGACCACGAGCTGGTACGGCTCGTCCTCCGGCAGCACGATCCGGGCCACGTCCGGACCGCCGTCCAGCGCCCGCAGCACCAGCGAGCTGCCCGACGGCACCCAGATGTGCCCGGGATCGGGCCCGGGGAAGACCGGCCCGTGCGGGCTCAGCGCGGTCGGCATCTCCCGTGCCGGCCGTCCGTCGGGCACCTCGTACCCGGGTACGACGTCCAGCGGCCGGACCAGCGCCCGGTCCGCGGTCACCAGGAACGAGACCGGCCCGGTGCTCAGCAGCCGAGGCACCGCGGTCCGGGTCACCCGGGCCAGCAGCGGCTGGATCCGGTCGACCTCGGTGTCGGTACGGGCGAACAGCTCCCACTTCGCCACCGGGTCCAGGAATCCCGGCCCGATGCTGGATCCGGTCGCCGGCAGCGGCGGCGCCAGGGCCGGCGCCGGCTCCGGCGCGGCGATCGGGGCCGACGGGCTCGGCGCGGCCACCGGCACCGGCTCGGGCGCGGTGCGCTGCAGCAGCGTGATCGCGAGGACCGCGGTCAGCCCGGCGCCGATCCCGGCGACCCACCGGCCGCGCGGGCCCAGCCGGGGCGGCCGGAACCGGGGGAGCCGCCGGGGCGACCCGGCCCGCGGCGGCCCGCCGCCCTCGAGAACGTCCCGGTCCATCCGCCCATCATCGCGCGCCCCCGGCCCGCCGTCATGACGAGCTCGGCTCGTCAGCGGCGGCGCAGGGACGGGTC
The DNA here is from genome assembly GCA_035995165.1 of Mycobacteriales bacterium. NCBI lineage: Bacteria > Bacillati > Actinomycetota > Actinomycetes > Mycobacteriales > Mycobacteriales bacterium. The sequence continues at coordinate 64,419 of DASYKU010000048.1, read as the reverse complement.
GAGCAGCGCCGGCGGGGCGTCGAACTTCTCCTCCGGGGCCAGGTCGGTGCCGGGGGCGACGATCGCGTCGAGCATGTCGGCGGGCAGCACGGTGTCGGCGGCGGCGATCTGCGAGCGCAGGTGCTCGACCGTACGGGGACCGATGATCGCGCTGGTCACGGCCGGGTGCGCGGTGACGAGCCCCAGCGCGAGCTGGATCATCGTCAGGCCGGCCTCGGCCGCGACCTTGGCCAGTTGCTCGACCGCGTCCAGCTTGGCCTGATTGGCCGGGACGGTGAGGTCGAAGCGCTGCGGGACCGCGGTCGCGCGGTTGCCGGTGACCTCCTGGCCGGCCCGGACCGCGCCGGACAGCCAGCCCGAGGCCAGCGGGCTCCAGGCGAGCACGCCCATGCCGTACTCCTCGGTCACCGGCAGGACGTGCGTCTCGATGCCGCGCTGCAGGATCGAGTACGGCGGCTGCTCGGTCACGTACCGGCCGAGGTGGTGCTCCCGGGCGGTCCACCCCTCGAGCTGCTGCGCGGCGTCGGCCAGCTCTGCATCGGCGCCGACGACAACTACGACCCGACCCGCCTGATCGACCTGCTCATCGCGGGTCTGCGCGGCTGAGGTGGCGGCGGAAGAAGCGCTCGGCGCTGTCCAGTTCGAAGGCGGGGACGGCGGTGTGGCCGCCCGGGTTGGCGTGCAGGGTCTTCTCCGCTGAGGCGAACGCGTCGAAGAGGGCCAGGCCGCCCGCGCGCGGCACCACGTCGTCGTCCCACTGCAGCAGGAACTCGACCGGGACGGTGATCCGGGCCGCCGCCTCGACCAGCCCGGCGCCGGCGGCGAGGCCGAGCACCGCGGCCCCGATCCGGGCGTCGGCGGCGACGAACGGGAGGCCGAGGCCGGCGCCCATCGAGACGCCCCAGTAGCCGACCGGGCCGTGCGCGTGGCCGCCGTCGAGCAGGGCGTCGAGGGTGACGCGCCACTCCGGGACCGCGACCGCGGCCAGCTCGGCGTTCTCCCGGGTCATCAGGTCGGCCAGCGGTTCGCCGGCGGCGACCCGCCGGGCCAGTTCCGCGTACCGCTGCTCGCGGGCGGCGGTCGGCCGGTCGCCGTGGCCGGGGGCGTCGACGGCGGCGACCGTGAAGCCCGCGGCCACGAAGCGGCGGGCCCGGGCGAGCAGGCCCGGCGCCCTCTTGTGCTGGCCGCCGCCGTGGCCGAGCAGGATCAGCGGACCGCCGGCGGCGCCCGGCGGACGGCCGGCGTCGGCCGGGGTCCAGAGGACGCCGGGGACGTCGTCGAGCGTGAAGAGGCGTTCGGTGACGCCGTCGGCGGTCGCCGTCGCGGTGAAGTACATGGAGTTCGCCTTTCGGGATGCCTTCTGCCGGCACTCCCGTCAGGCGAGCCTGGAGGTCGGGAGCACCCAGCCGGACTGTGCGGAAATGGGTCTCACCTCCTCGGGTCGATCGTGCGCTGCGGATGCTACGCCGGGGTCGTCCAGTGCCGGCGGACGGTGGCGGTGGGGCCGCCGGGTGGGAGGGTCGCCAGCTCGACGATCAGGTCGGTGCCCTGGGCGATGGTCTGGGTGCCCTGGAAGTCGTTGAGCGCGGTCGCGGTGTAGCCCGGGTCGACGGCGTTGACCAGGATGCCGGGCAGCGCGTGCGCGTAGTGCAGGGTGAGCATGCTCAGCGCGGCCTTGCTGGTCGAGTAGATCGCCGGCGCCACCTCCTGGTTCCAGCCGATCTCCTCCATCCGGCTGATCGTCCCGGTCCCGCTGGAGACGTTGACGATCCGCGGGTGCTCGGATTCGCGGAGCAGCGGCAGGAACGCGTGGGTGACGCGGACGACGCCGAGGACGTTGGTGTCGAACGTCGCGAGCGCCTCGGCCGCGGTCGTGTCGGCGAGCGGGCCCCGGGGGCCGACGATGCCGGCGTTGTTGATCAGCACGTCGAGGCGGCCGTGGCGCTCGCGGACGTGGTCGGCGGCGGCGCCGACGCCGGCCTCGTCGGTGACGTCGATCGGCACGAAGGCGGCGCCGAGCTCGCCCGCCGCCGCCTCGCCCCGGACGCGGTCGCGGGCGCCGAGCAGCACGGTGTGGCCGGCGGCGAGCAGGCGGCGGGCCGTCTCGTACCCGAGGCCCTTGTTGGCGCCGGTGATCAGCGTGATCGGGTGATCCATGACCCGACGTTAGGAGCCGCGCCGTGTTCGACGGCGCGCAGGGGTCGATCCCGCCCGATGTCTCGCACGCCCCGTTGACGCAATCGAACGGTTGCTATAGGGTGGCAACCGTTCAGTTGCTACTTCGAGGAGGCAGTCATGGGGTTCCCGGATCGGATCGAGCGGGTCGTCGAGGTCGCGCACCCGCCGGCGAAGGTCTGGACGGCGCTGACCACGGCCGAGGGTCTGGCCGCCTGGTTCGGCCAGGAGGCGACGATCGACCTGCGCCCGGGCGGTTCCGCGCGGATGTCGTGGGACGGCGGCGACGTCGCGAACATGCGCGTCGAGCGGGTCGAGGAGCCGTCGGTGTTCGGCTTCACCTGGCACATCTACGGCCTGCCCGAGGACGACCCGCGCCGGACGTACGTGGAGTTCACGCTCGAGCCGAGTGGCGCCGGCACCCGGCTGACGGTGGTCGAGACCGGGTTCGCGCAGCTTCCGGACGACGCGTTCGGCACGGCGTACGACGGCAACACCAAGGGGTGGGCGAGCGAGCTGGGCGAGCTGGTCGCCTACCTCGATGCCGCCTGACCCGACGGGCGCCGGCCGGACCTCGCTGGACCCGCCGGCGCCGGCGTCGGACCCGGCCGCGTCCGGCCCGGACGCGCCAGGTCCGGAGGCCGTCGCGGAGCAGGTGTTCGTCGCGCTGGCCGACCCGAGCCGGCGGGCCATCCTGGCCGCGCTGGCCTCGGGCGGCCCGGCGACGGCGACGGACCTGGCCGGTCGGCTGCCGATCACGCGGCAGGCGATCGCCAAGCACCTCGGCCTGCTGGCCGACGCCGGCCTGGTGACGGCCGAGCCGGGGGAGCGGCGGCGGGTCCGCTACCGGTTGCGGTCGGCGCCGATGCAGGTGGCGCAGCAGTTCCTGGCCGCGCTGGCCCGCGACTGGGACGGCCGGCTCGACGCCCTGACCGAGCACCTCAACGTTCGAGAGGAGACAGGATGAACGGCCCGGCGATCGTGTCGGCGGACGAGTGGGAGGTGGCGCGGCAGCGTCTGCTGGTCAAGGAGAAGGAGCTCACCAGGGCCCGGGACGCGATGGCGGCGCAGCGCCGGCGGCTGCCCTGGACCGAGGTGACGGCGGCCTACCGCTTCGACGGCCCCGAGGGACCGGCGACCGTGCTCGACCTCTTCGCCGGGCGGCGGCAGCTGATCGTCTACCGCGCGTTCTTCGAGCCCGGCGTCTACGGCTGGCCCGAGCACGCCTGCCCCGGCTGCTCCCTGGTCGCCGACCAGGTCGCGCACGTCGCCCACCTCAACGCCCGGGACACCACTTTGGTGTTCGCCTCCCGCGCACCGCAGCCGGACATCGCCCGGATGACCGCCCGGATGGGCTGGACCATGCCCTGGTACACGCTGACCGACGAGTTCGACCGTGATTTCGGCGTGGACGAATGGCACGGGACCAACGCGTTCATCCGCGACGGCGACCGCGTCTTCCGCACGTACTTCGTCAACGGCCGCGGCGACGAGGTGATGGGCGGCACCTGGAGCTACCTCGACATCACCGCCCTCGGCCGCCAGGAGGAGTGGGAGGACTCACCCGACGGCTATCCCCAGGAACCGCCGTACGCGTGGTGGCGATGGCACGACGCCTACGGCGACTGAAGGTGCCGGCCGTGGTGGTTACTGTGCCGGTCTGCGGAGCGGTCGGTCGGGAGTGGAGGGTGGATGGTGCGCGGGGTCGGTCGGTGGTGGGGGGTGGCGGAGCGCGGCGACACCGGGCGGCTGGAGGCGTTCAGCGACGGGGTGTTCGCCATCGCGATCACGTTGCTGATCCTCGACGTACGGGTTGATCAGGGGCCGGAGGAGAGCCTGGCCGCGGCGCTGCACCACGCGCTGCCGGAGATCGGCGCGTACGGGGCGAGCTTCCTGCAGATCGGGATCATGTGGTCCAACCACCATGCGTTGTTCCGGATGATCGACCGGGTCGACCAGCTCCTGCTGCTGTTCAATCTGGCCCTGCTCGCCTGCGTGTCGTTCCTGCCGTTGCCGACCCGGCTGGTGGCCGAGCACACCGAGGGCGGCGACGCCCGGACCGCGGTGCTCCTCTACGGCGGCACGCTCGCGGCCAACGCGGTCGCGTTCAACCTCGTCTGGCGCCGGGCCGTGCGGGCGAACCTGCTCGTGGAGGGCGTCTCCCGGGCGTTCGTCCGCGACGTCGACATCCGGTACGCGATCGGGCTGGCCGCGTACGTCGTCGCGACGCTGGTCGCGTTCGTCTCGCCGCTGGCGGCGGTCCTCGTGACGGTGGTGCTGGCGCTGGTCTTCCTGCTGGGGCCGTCGCCCCGGTCGGGCCTGGAGGACCAGTCAGTGACCAGAGGGCGGGGCTAGGGAAAGACGGCCCGGCCCTGTCCCGCGGGCACGAGCAGCGCCGCCAGCACCACCCGGTCCTGCTCCGGCGTCGCCTCCGGGTCGGCCCCGTCGAGCAGGTCCGGCAGGTCGGTCCCGTACGCCGCGGCCGGCACGGTGAGCACGAACGGCGACGGCCGCCGCCCCGAGTACGGCCACTGCTCGTAGTCGCAGATCCGCCCGCCGGCCAGCGGCCCGCTGGGGCCGTCGACGTCCTGGTTGTCGCCGCCGTCGTTGTCGCCCGCTCACGTGTCGGCGCGGCGGCGGGCGCGGAAGGTGGCGACGCGGGTGCGGTTCTGGCAGGTGAGCGAGCAGAAGCGGCGGTGGCCGGCCGGGGAGGCGTCCACGTAGACGTCCGCGCACTGGTGGTCGGCGCAGACTCCCAGCCGGTCCGGGTGTGCGGCCAGGTGCGCGCGCAGGGCCAGCGCGGCCGACGCGAGCAGGGCGCCGTCGGGGGATGCCACCGACCAGGCCTCGGCCGGCGCACCGTCGTCCAGCGTGATCGCGGGCCGTACGCCGGTCTCGGTCAGCATCTCGGTCACGAGCCGGGCCCGGTCCGGGGAGCCGGCGACGAAGACGGCGTGCAGCCGGTCCGCGACGGCGGTCGCGTCGGCGCCGTCGGCCGGCGCGTCCCGGTGACCGACCTCCCTCGGCCGGGTGCCCCAGCCGTTGACCAGCGCGACGAGCTCCGGAAGCGCCAGCGGACGTACCCGGACGGTCACCTCGTCATCGTAACGCAATAGAAGGCATCAACGCGTTGCCGGCGGGTAACGTGATGAGCAATGGATACACGTTACGAGGGCCGAGCGACCCGCCGCGACTGGCTCGGGCTCGCCGTGCTCGTGCTGCCCTGCTTCCTGGTCTCGATGGACGGCGAGGTGCTGAACCTCGCCGTGCCGAAGATCGTGGCCGACCTCCATCCGGGCAACGCCCAGCTGCTCTGGATCGTCGATGGGTACGTCTTCGTCGTCGCCGGTGCGCTGCTGGCGATGGGCGCGCTCGGCGACCGCATCGGCCGGCGCCGGCTGCTGCTCGTCGGGGCGACGCTGTTCGGCGCCGCGTCGCTGGCCGCGGCGTTCGCGAGCACGCCGGCCCTGCTCATCGCGGCCCGGGTGCTGATGGGGTTGGCCGGGGCGTCGCTGATGCCCTCGACGCTGGCGCTGATCCGGGGCCTGTTCGTCGATCGCCGCCAGCGTACGGCCGCGCTCGGGGTCTGGACCGCCGGCTTCTCGCTGGGCGGGCTGCTCGCTCCCGTGCTGGGCGGGGTGCTGCTGGACCGGTTCTGGTGGGGGTCGGTGTTCCTGGTCGCGGTGCCGGTGACGCTGTTGCTGCTCGTGGTGGGACCGGCGGTGCTGCCGGAGTTCCGCGATCCGGACGCGACCGGGTTCGACCTGCCCGGCGCGGCACTGAGCCTGCTCGCGGTGCTGACCCTGGTCTACGGGATCAAGCGGGCCGCGGCCGGCGGCGGCCTCCCGGCGGCGGGCGTCGCGGCGCTGCTGGGCGTCGTTCTCGGTGCGGCGTTCGGCCGGCGGCAGCGCCGGGCCGCGCGGCCGATGATCGACCCGGCGCTGTTGCGTACCGGGGCGGTCCGGGTGGCGCTGCTGGCCAACGCGCTGACGTTCTTCGCCCTGTACGGCACCCAGGTCGCCGTCGCCCAGTACCTCCAGTGGGTCCTCGGCCTGTCCCCGCTGCGCGCCGGGCTCTGGTCGATCCCGTCGGTGCTGGCGTACCTGGCCGGGACGGCGATCGGCCCGGCCGCGGTGTCCCGGTTCCCGCCGACGCGGGTCATCGGCACCGGGCTGGTCGTGTCGGCGGCCGGGTGCGGCCTGCTGACGCAGGTCTCCGGCGGCCTCGGCGTGATCGTCGCCGGCACGGTCGTCTTCGGCGTCGGCCTGGCGCCGGTCTACACGCTGTGCACGGACCTGATCGTGACGCGGACCCGGCCGGAGCAGGCAGCCGTGGCCGGGGCCGTCGCGGAGACCGGCGCCGAGCTCGGCGGCGCGCTCGGCATCGCCCTGCTCGGCTCGCTCGGCGTCGCCGTCTACCGCGCCGCGACGGGCGGCGCGACCGCCGGGCTGCCGCCGGACGCGGCCGCCGACGCCCGGCGGACGCTCGGCGACGCCGCCGCGGTCGCCGGCACGCTGCCCGGAGTCCGCGGGGAAGAGCTGCTGCAGCAGACTCGCTCGGCGTTCGAGCAGGCGTTCGCGGCGATCGCCGGCGCGGCCTGTCTCGCGATCCTCGCAGCGGCGATCGCCGTCGCCCTCGCGGGCCTGCGGCGAGCGAGGTCGGAGGCCGCTGCCCGCCGGCCGGCCGAGGCAGGCGTCAGGCGTCGTAGTCGACGGTGAGGGTGCCGGTCAGGGGGAGGGACTGGCAGGTCAGCACGTAGCCGGCCTCGACCTCGGCCGGCTCGAGCGCGTAGTTGCGGCGCATCCGGACCTCGCCTTCGGTGACCCGGGCCCGGCAGGTGCCGCAGACGCCGCCCTTGCAGGCGAACGGCAGGTCCGCGCGGACCTTCTGGGCCGAGTCCAGCACCGGTACGTCCCGGGGCAGCGCGAGCGTCGTCGACCGTCCGTCCAGCACGACCGTGACCTGACAGACCGGACCGTCCACAGTGGACTCGTCGCCGCGGACGGGCTCCGGCGGCACGTCGTCGACGTAGAACAGCTCCTGGTGCACCCGCTCGGCCGGGACAGCCAGCTCGCCCAGCAGCGCGCGGGCGTCGCCGACCATCCCGTGCGGCCCGCAGAGCCACCAGTGGTCCACGGACGGTGCGTCGACCAGCTTGCCGACGAGCACGCGCAGCCGGTCGCCGTCCAGCCGGCCGGTGGTGATCTCGGCGTCGCGCGGCTCGCGGGACAGGACGTGCACCAGCTGCAGCCGCGGGCCGTACCGGTCCTTCAGGTCGGCGAGCTCGTCGGCGAACATCACCGTGTTCGTCCGGCGGTTGCCGTAGAAGACCGTGACCGTGGAGCGGCCGTCCCGCAGGACGGTGCCGGCCAGCGAGATCGCCGGGGTGATCCCGGAGCCGGCCACCACGAAGACGTGGTCGCCGGGGACGCTGAGGTCGGCGGTGAACGTACCCGACGGCGGCAGCACCTCGATCTCGTCGCCCGGCTTCACCTCGTGCACGAGGTAGGAGGAGAAGAAGCCGCCGGGGACCTCGCGGACGCCGACCCGGGGGGCGGCCCCCATCGGGGCGCAGATCGAGTAGGACCGGCGCTCGTCGCGGTCGCCGTCGACCCGCCGCAGGGTCAGCGCCTGGCCCGGCGCGAAGCGGTACTCCTCGGCCAGCTCGGCGGGAACGGCGAAGGTGACGGCGACGGCGTCGTCGGTCAGGCGCTCGACGCGGTCGACGGTGAGGGCGTGGAACGCCGGCCGTCGCCGCACCGGGTCGGCCGGAGCCTCCGCGCTCGCCACTCAGATCTCCTTCACGTGCTCGAACGGCTCGCCGCAGGCGCGGCAGCGGCGCAGCGCCTTGCAGGCGGTCGCGCCGAACTCGCTCTGCTCCACGGTGTCGGGCGAGCCGCACTGCGGGCAGGACGCCGTACGGCGGCTGGGGCCGAGCTGCAGCGGCACCGGGCCCGCGGCCCGGACCGGCGCCGGTCCCGGCGGCGCGATGCCGGCCGCGGCGAGCTTCTGCCGGCCCGCGGCGGTGATCCGGTCGGTGCTCCAGGGCGGGGAGAGCGTGGTCCGGACGTCCACGTCGGGGAAGCCGGCCGCGTGCAGCCGGTGCACCAGGTCCGCGCGCATGACCCCCAGCGCCGGACACCCCGAGTACGTCGGGGTGATCTCGACGACGACGGTCCCGTCCTCGGTCCGCACGTCCCGCAGCACGCCGAGGTCGGCCAGCGTGAGCATCGGCAGCTCCGGATCGGTCACCGTCCCGGCGACCACCCGCGGGTCGGCGGCGGTTCGGGAGGCTGCGGACCGCGGGTCGGTCACCACGTCGCCGCCGGGTGCTCGCGGGCCAGGCCCTGCAGATCCGCCAGCAGTTCGGTCAGCTCCGGCCCGTGCGTGCCGGTGCGACCCCGGGGCGGCTCGGACGCCGGCCACGGCGGCACGGTCAGGGTCGCCTGCTCCAGTACCTGGGTGAGCACGGCGACGACCTCGTCCCGTACGGCCGCGGGGTCGACCGCGACGCCGGCCGCGGTGAGCCGGAGCTCGACGTCGGTGGGGGAGAAGACCTCGGCCAGCAGCGGCCAGACGGCGTCGGCGCCGGCCTGGGCCCGGCGGTGCGACTCGGGCGTGCCGTCGCCGAGGCGCAGCACCCAGCGGGCCGCGTGGTCGCGCTGGTACGCCAGCTCGTGCACGCCCTTGGCCGCGATCGCCGCCAGCACCGGGTCCCGCGACTCCCGCAGCCGGGTGAAGACCGCCAGCCGGACGGTCGTCGCCGCCAGCAGCCGGACCACGGTGCGGGCGAAGTCGCCGCCCGGCGCCTCGACCAGGCCGGTGTTGCGGAACTCGTCCGGGTCCCGGAAGTACGCCAGCGCGTCCTCGTCCGGGATCGAGTCGGTGGCCAGCGCCCGGGACCGGCCCAGCACCCCGGCCGACCCGGCCCGGGCCAGCAGCAGCCGGGCCTGCCCGAGCAGGTCGAGGGCCGTGTTGGCGATCGCGACCTCCTCCTCCAGCTCCGGCGCCGCGGTCACCCACTGGGTCAGCCGCTGGGCCAGCACGAGCGCGTCGTCTCCGAGCATGAGGCAGTACGCCCCCAGCTCGGCCGGGTCGACGCCGTCCGGCACCGTGGTGTCGACGCCGGCCAGCGGCTCGTCGAAGCCGGTGCCGAACGCCCACTGGCCCTCGCCGCCGTGGGCGGTGTCCAGCGCGTCGTAGACGGTCTCCTCGTGCGTCATCTCAGCTCACATGTGGGGGACGTCGTCGGGGATCTCGTAGAACGTCGGGTGCCGGTAGACCTTGTCGCCGCTGGGGGCGAACATCGGGTCCTTCTCGTCCGGGCTGGACGCCGTGATCATCTCGGCCCGGACGACCCAGATGCTCACGCCCTCGTTGCGCCGGGTGTAGACGTCGCGGGCGGCGTACACGGCCATCTCGTCGTCGGGCGCGTGCAGGGAGCCGACGTGCACGTGGTTCAGGCCGCGCTTGCCGCGGACGAACACCTCGTACAGCGGCCAGTCCCGGCGGCTCTTCGTGGGGGCGACCGGGATCTCGGGTCCGGTCGGCACGGCCCCGTGCCCACCCTCGGCGGTGAGGTCGCTCTGTGCTGCCTCGGTTCGCTCCCGGTCGGGCGCCTCCGGCGGCGTCTTCCCTCCGCGCCCCTCGGGTGGGCGCGGTCCCGGGGCCGGGGGGTTCTCCGGCCCGGACGCCGCCGCGCCCGACCTCCCGCTCACAGGTGCTTCTCCGCGTAGGCGGTCGCGGCCTCGGTGACCCAGGCGTTGTCGTCGCGGGCGGCCTGCCGGCGGGCGATCCGTTCCGCGTTGCGGGGCCCGTCGCCGCGGACGACCTGCTTGAACTCGTCCCAGTCGATCGGGCCGAACCGGTGCCTGCCGGTCGCCGGGTCCGCTTCCAGGTCCGGATCGGGCAGTGTGACGCCGAGGAACGCCGCCTGCGGCACGGTCATGTCCACGTACCGCTGGCGCAGCTCGTCGTTGCTGTGCCGCTTGATCCCCCAGGCCATCGACTGCGCGCTGTTGGGGCTGTCGTCGTCGGGCGGGCCGAACATCATCAGCGACGGCCACCACCAGCGGTCGACCGCGTCCTGCACCATCGCCCGCTGCGCCTCCGTGCCGCGCATCATCGTCATGAGCAGCTCGTAGCCCTGCCGCTGGTGGAAGGACTCCTCCTTGCAGATGCGGATCATCGCCCGCGCGTACGGCCCGTAGGAGCTGCGGCAGAGGGGGACCTGGTTGCAGATCGCGGCGCCGTCGACGAACCAGCCGATGACGCCGACGTCCGCGTACGTCGGCGTGGGGTAGTTGAAGATCGAGCTGTACTTCTGCTTGCGCTCGATGAGCTTGTCGGTGAGGTCGGCCCGGTCGGCGCCGAGCGTCTCGGCCGCCGAGTAGAGGTACATCCCGTGGCCGGCCTCGTCCTGGACCTTGGCCAGCAGGATCGCCTTGCGCCGCAGGCTCGGCGCGGCCAGCAGCCAGTCGCCCTCGGGCTGCATGCCGATGATCTCGGAGTGCGCGTGCTGCGCGATCTGCCGGATCAGCGTCTTGCGGTAGCCCTCGGGCATCCAGTCCCGCGGCTCGATCCGGCGGTCGGCGGCGATCGTCGCGTCGAACTGCTCCTGCAGGACGACCTCGTCCGGGACTGTCGCGACCACCGCCGGCTCCCTCCGACTTACTGACCGTACGGTCAGGTAATCAGTCTGCCCGATCCCCGGCCGCCAGACAAGCGGACCTTGACAGCGTCGCGCCGGGAAGATTCGATTACTGACCATCCGGTCGGTATTGGTTCCGGGAGTGCGGAGGCTGCGCCATGACGGCTGCGACCAGCGAGGCGCGACGGCGGGGCACCGCGCCCGACCCGGCGATCCTCGACCCCGCCGAGCGGATGGGCGTCGACGAGCTGCGCGCCCTGCAGCTCGACCGGCTACGCACCACCCTCCGGCACGTGTACGACGACGTGCCCCACTACCGGGCCGCGTTCGACGCCGCCGGCGTGCATCCCGACGACTGCCGGGAGCCGGCCGACCTGGCGAGGTTCCCCACGACGTCGAAGGCCGACCTGCGGGAGAACTACCCGTTCGGCCTGTTCGCGGTGCCGCGGGAGCAGGTCCGGCGGGTGCACGCCTCCTCCGGGACCACCGGCAAGCCCGTCGTGGTCGGCTACACCGAGCAGGACCTCGACATCTGGGCCACCGTGATGGCCCGCTCGATCCGCGCGGCCGGCGGGCGGCCCGGCGACATCCTGCACAACGCGTACGGGTACGGGCTGTTCACCGGCGGCCTCGGCGCCCACTACGGCGGCGAGAAGCTCGGCTGCACGGTCGTCCCGGTCTCCGGCGGCATGACGCCCCGGCAGGTGCAGCTGATCACCGACTTCGGGCCGCGGATCATCATGGTCACCCCGTCGTACATGCTCGCGTTGATCGACGAGTTCGAGCGGCAGGGGCTCGACCCGCGCAAGAGTTCTCTGCAGATCGGCATCTTCGGGGCCGAGCCCTGGACCGAGCAGATGCGGGCGGAGATGGAGGAGCGGCTCGACATCGACGCCGTCGACATCTACGGGCTGTCCGAGGTGATGGGCCCGGGCGTCGCCCAGGAGTGCGCGGAGACCAAGGACGGCCTGCACGTCTGGGAGGACCACTTCTTCCCCGAGATCCTCGACCCGGTCACCGGCGCGGTGCTGCCGGACGGGGAGGAGGGCGAGCTGGTCTTCACGTCGCTGACCAAGCAGGCGATGCCGGTCATCCGCTACCGGACCCGGGACCTGACCCGGTTGCTGCCCGGTACGGCGCGACCCGGGATGCGGCGGATGCAGAAGATCACCGGCCGGACCGACGACATGATCATCCTGCGCGGGGTGAACCTCTTCCCGACCCAGATCGAGGAGATCGTGCTCCGGACGCCCGGGCTCTCGCCGCACTTCAACCTGATCCTCAGCACCCGCGGCCGGATGGACCACCTGACCGTCCAGGTCGAGGCCCGGCCGGACTGCCCGCCGGAACGGCGCACCCCGGCCGCGGCCGAGGTCGCGAAGGGCGTGAAGGACACGGTCGGCTCGTCGGTCGACGTCACGGTCGTCGAGCCGGACACGCTGCCCCGCTCGATGGGCAAGCTGCAGCGCCTGCTCGACCAGCGGGTGCGTCCGTGAGCCGACGAGGGAGCGAGCATCGCAGGGCCCCCGGACGATGCCGGCCCCCGACGGCGGCCCGAGGAGCGGAACGACCGACGAGGCGGACAAGGGCAGCACGATGAGCGTTCCGGTTCGGCGCGGGCGGCCGGGGCACTCGCTCGGGTCGCTGCTGGACACCGCGGTGGCGGTGTTCAACGAGCGCGGCTACGACGCCACCAGCATGGACGAGCTGGCCTCGCGGCTCGGTGTCACCAAGTCGGCTATCTATCACCATGTACCGAGCAAGGTCGAGCTGCTGCGGCTGGCCCTGGACCGCGCCCTGGACGGGCTGTTCGCGGTCACCGAGGAGCCCGGCGCGACCACCGGCCCGGCGATCGATCGGCTGGAGTACGTCGTGCGCGCCTCCGTCCGGGTGCTCGCGGCCGAGCTGCCGTACGTCACCCTGCTGCTGCGGGTGCGCGGCAACTCGCCGGTCGAGCGGGCCGCGCTGCAGCGGCGCCGGGACTTCGACCGGTTCGTCACCGGGCTGGTCCGCGCGGCCGCCGCCGAGGGGGACGTCCGGCCCGACATCGACCCCGCGGTCACCAGCCGGCTGCTGTTCGGCGGCGTCAACTCGCTCATCGAGTGGTATCGGCCCGACCGCGGGCTGGACGCCGACGCGCTGGCCGACGCGCTGGTCGCCACCACCTTCGACGGCATCCGCACCCCGTCCCGATCTGGAGCATCCCGATGACCGCACCCCTGCTCGAGAGCTACGCCGCCGGCCGCTGGTACGCCGCAGCCGACGGCGGCACCCCGCTGGCCGACGCCGTGACCGGCGAGACCGTCGCCCGGATCAGCAGCACCGGGCTGGATGTCCCGACCATGCTGGCGTACGGGCGGAGCGTGGGTGGCCCGGCGCTGCGGGAGCTGACGTTCCACCAGCGGGCCGCCCTGCTCAAGCAGCTCGGCCTCATGCTCATGGCCGGCAAGGACGAGTTCTACGCGATCTCCCGCCGCACCGGCGCGACCGACCGCGACAGCGGCGTGGACGTCGACGGGGGCTTCGGCACGCTGCTGTCGTACGCGTCGAAGGGGCGGCGGGAGCTGCCCGACGACACCGTCGTCCTGGACGGGCCGGTCGAGCCGCTGGGCAAGCGCGGCACGTTCGCCGCGCAGCACGTCTACACGTCGCTGCAGGGTGTCGCGGTACAGATCAACGCGTTCAACTTCCCGGTCTGGGGTTTCCTGGAGAAGCTGGCGCCGGCGTTCCTGGCCGGGGTGCCGACCGTGGTCAAGCCGGCCAGCCAGACGTCGTACCTGACCGCCGCGGTGTTCCGGGCGATCATCGAGTCCGGGCTGCTGCCGGCGGGCTCGGTCCAGCTGCTGGCCGGCAGCGCCGCCGGGCTGCTGGACGGGCTCGGCGGCCAGGACCTCGTCCACTTCACCGGCTCCGCCGCGACCGCGCGCAAGCTGCGCGCCAACCCCGCGGTGGTGGCGAACTCGGTCCGCTTCAACGCCGAGGCCGACTCGCTCAACTGCGCCGTCCTCGGCCCCGACGCCACCCCGGACACCCCGGAGTTCGACCTCTACGTCAAGCAGCTCGTCGCCGAGATGACCGTCAAGGCCGGGCAGAAGTGCACCGCGATCCGGCGGGCGTTCGTGCCCCGCCCGCTCGTCGACGACGTCATCTCCGCGGTGTCGGAACGGCTGGCCAAGGTCGTCGTCGGCGCGCCGGGGGCCGAGGGCGTCACGATGGGCGCGCTGGCCAGCCTCGACCAGCGCGAGGAGGTCCTGCGCTCGGTCAAGGCGCTGCGCGCGGTGGCGTCACTGGTGTCCGGCGACCCGGACTCGTTCGAGGTGGTGGGCGCGGACCGGGACCGCGGCGCGTTCCTGCCGCCGCTGCTGCTGCGCTGCGACGACACCGCCGCGGCCGAGCCGCACGACGTGGAGGCGTTCGGCCCGGTCAGCACGGTGTTGCCGTACGACGGGGTCGCCGACGCGGTGGCGCTGGCCGTGCGGGGTCAGGGCAGCCTGGTCGGCTCGATCGTGACGCACGACCCGGCGGTGGCGCGGGAGTTCGTGCTCGGGGCGGCGCACGCGCACGGGCGGATCCTGGTGCTCGACCGGGACGACGCGCGGGAGAACACCGGGCACGGGTCGCCGCTGCCGATGCTCGTGCACGGCGGGCCGGGGCGGGCCGGCGGCGGCGAGGAGCTCGGCGGGATCCGGGGCGTGCTGCACCACATGCAGCGCACGGCCGTCCAGGGGTCGCCGGACATGCTGACCGCGATCGGCCGGCGGTGGGTGACCGGGTCGGCGCGCCGTGACGACGGCGTGCACCCGTTCCGCAAGTCGCTGGCCGAGCTGCGGATCGGCGACTCGGTGACGGCCGGGCCGCGGGCGGTCACGCTGGCCGACATCGAGCATTTCGCCGAGTTCACCGGCGACACGTTCTACGCGCACATGGACGAGGAGGCGGCGGCCGCGAACCCGTTGTTCGGCGGCCGGGTCGCGCACGGGTACCTGATCGTGTCCTGGGCCGCCGGGCTGTTCGTGGACCCGGACCCGGGCCCGGTGCTGGCCAACTACGGCGTGGACAACCTGCGGTTCCTGACCCCGGTGAAGCCGGGGGAGGAGCTCACGGTCACCCTCACCGCGAAGCAGATCACCCCGCGCGGGGGCGCCGACCACGGCGAGGTCCGCTGGGACGCGGTCGTCGTCAACACCGGGGGAACGCCGGTCGCCACGTACGACGTCCTCACCATGGTCGCCAAGACCTGGCCCCCGGCCCCCACCCCCTGATCCGCCGGCCCGCCCCGGCGGACCGGCGGGCCGCGCGGCCGGTCCGGACCCGGATCAGGGCGGCACCGTACGCCGGTCGAGATCGCGGAAGAGGTCGTCGAGGCTGATCTCGAGCGCGTCGGCGAGGGCGAACAGCCGGTCCAGCGAGGGCGAGTGCGCGGCGGTCTCGACCCGCACGATCGACTGCCGGTTGCAGCCGGCCCGGTGGGCCAGCTGCACCTGGGTGAGGCCGAGGGACCGCCTGCGGTCGCGTACCACCGCGCCGAAGGTCACCCGTCGGCACTGGTGCGGCGAAGGCGGGGACGGCATGCCCCGATGGTGCCGACCCGCCCCGTACCGGGCGGCACCCCCTTGAGTCGGGCCGGCCGTCCCCTGCTGGCAGCCGTACCCGACTCACGGGGGGCGGGACGTCAGGGGACGAGGACGAGCTTGCCGCGGAGGTGGCCGGCCAGGCTGATCCGGTTCGCCTCGACCGCCCGCTCGAACGGGAACGTCTGCACCTTGATCACGATCTTGCTCTGCTCGAGCAGGCCGGCGACCTCGGCCAGGGCCTGCGGGGCCTGGCTGTCGGAGCCGCCGCCGGTGACCCGGGCGCCGGCCTCGCCGGCCGCGAAGTTGGCGATGCTCAGCACGTCCGCCGGCTCGGCGACGAGGCTGATCAGCTCCTCGATCGGCGTACGGCCGGCGACGTCGAAGACCGCGTCGACCGGTCCGCCGGCGGCGGCGCGGACCCGGTCGGCGACACCCTCGCCGTACCGGACCGGGGTCGCGCCGATCTCGCGCAGGTAGTCGTGGTTGGCCTCGCCGGCGGAGGCGATCACCCGGGCGCCGCGGGCGACGGCCATCTGCACCGCGACCGCGCCGACGCCGCCCGCGCCGCCGTCGATGAAGACCGTGCTGCCGTCCTTGACCCCGAGCAGCCGCAACCCGCGCTCGCTGGTCTCCCCGGCGACGCCGGCCGCGGCCGCCACGGCCCAGTCCACCGAGGCCGGCTTGAGCGCCCAGGAGTCCAGCACCGCGTACTGCGCCTCGGTGTTGCGGCCGTTGCCGAACACCTCGGCGCCGACCTCGACCCCGGTCACGCCCTCGCCGACCTCGTCGACCACGCCGGCCGCGTCGTACCCGAGGTAGCCCACGCCCTCCAACGGCTTGCCGCCGGCGAAGGCGCCGCTGAACATCTTCCAGTCGGCCGGGTTCACGCTCGCCGCCCGGACCGCGACCCGGACCTGCCCGGGGCCGGCGTGCGGCTCCGGCGCCTCGGCCCACTCCAGCACTTCCGGGCCCCCGTACGACCTGAACTGCAGCGCGCGCATCCGGCGTCCTCCTTCTCGGCCAGTCCTGGCCGACCCAGCCACCCAGCCCGCGCAGCTATTCCGATGAGCTCCGAAGTGGGTAGGAAACCGGCGTGCGGATGTCGGTGGGGATCGCGGTGGCGGCGGCGATCCTGCTGGTGCTGCCGCTGGTCGCGGTCGGGCTGAGCCGTCTGGATGGTCGGCCGGCGGGCGCGCTGGTCGTGGCCGCTCCGGCCTGATCGCCCGGGGCGCTAGGGTCGCGACGATCAGCGTTCGGGGGAGTGGGTCCTCGTGTGGTTGGCGATCCGGTACAGGCTCGGCCAGGGGCTGGTGCTGCTCGTCCTGGCCGCCCTGATCACCGCCTGCGCGGTCCTGGCCCCGCTGTACGACCGGGCCATGCAGCAGGCGCTGACCCGCCTGACCGTGGACGGCGCGTCCAGCAGCGCGACCGCGATCGAGGTCCGGTCGGTCTCGCGGTTCACCTTCGGCCTGGCCGGTTCCGGCTACGTGCCGGCCACCCAGGACCGGCTGGCCTCGCTGCTGCCGGCGGAGGCCCGGCCCTGGTTCGACCGCCGGATCGACGGCGGCTCCCTGCTCGTCACCCGCTCCGACCAGACCTCGGCCTCGCCGGTCGGCGCGCTGCAGTGGCGGGACGGCGCCTGCGAGCACGTCGACCTCCTCGCCGGCGGGTGCCCCACCGGGCGCGGGGAGGTCGCGGTCAGCGCGGCCGACGTGACGAACTACCGGCTCGGCGTGGGCTCGAGGGTGGACGTCGTCGAGCAGACCGCGGTGGACCAGGACGGGAAGCTGCCGGTCGTCCCGCTGCGGGTGACCGGTGTCTACCGGCAGGTGCGGGGGCCGTACTGGAACGACCAGCTGCTGACCGGGCTGTCCGGGTTCATCGGGACGCAGCCGCCGTACCGGCCGATGCACGACACCTGGCTGACGACCGCGGCGACGTTCTCCGGGGTGCGCTGGCTCGACCCCACCACCAGCGTCACGTTCGATCTGGACCGGCCCGCGGCCGGGGTCGACCGGGTCGTGCGGGCCGGTGCGATCGCGACCCGGATGGCCGACGTCGGACGGCCGCAGGTCGACGACCTCGGGGGGCCGCTCAACGGGGCCGACGCGGTGCTGGCCGAGGTGCAGTCGGGCCTGCCGGGGATCAGCGGGACGATCGACCGGGGGCGGCGGCAGGCGCTGGTGACCGTGCCGCTGCTGATGATCCAGCTCGGGTTGCTGGCGTTGTTCGTGCTCGGGCTGACGCTCGGGGCCGCGGTCGAGCAGCGCCGCCCGGAGGTCGCCGTGGCCCGGCTGCGCGGCGCGGGCCGGGTCGGCGCCCGCCGGCTGGTGCTGGCGGAGCTGTTGCCGGTCGTGCTGGCCGGCGTCCCCGTCGGGGTCGCCGTCGCGCTCGGCCTCGCGACCGTCGCCCGGCACACCGTGCTGCAGTCGGCCGCGCCGTTCGAGCTGGGCCGCGGGTTCTGGCTGGCGATCGCGGTCGCGGCGGTGCTGCTGGCCGCGGTCACCTGGGCGGCCGCCGCGGCCGGCACCCGGGACCGGATCGCGCAACTGCTGCGCAGCGTGCCGATGCGCGCCCCGGGCTGGCGGCTCGGGGTGACCGACGCGGTGCTGATCGCCGCGTCCGGCACCGCGGTGCTGCTGTTCGTCACCGGCGACCTGCGCGGCCCGCTGGCCCTGGCCGCGCCGGCCCTGCTGGCGTTGATCGCCGGTCTCCTGCTGGCCCACCTGATCGTGCCGGTGGCGACCTGGGCCGGCCGCCGCCTGACCGCCCGGGGTGCGTACGCGGCCGCGCTGGCGCTGCTGGCCATCGCCCGCCGCCCGGCCACCCGCCGGGTCGTCACCGTGGTGACGGTCGCCTCCGCGCTGCTGGTGTTCTCGACGTACGCGGTGAGCGTGGGGGCGCGCAACCGGCAGCTCGCGGCGCAGCGGGACACCGGCGCGCCGATGGTGGCCGAGCTGACCGGGACCGACGTCGCCCGGGTCCGGACCGCGCTGGCGACCGTCGCCGACGGCCACGCGACCCCGGTCGTCCGGGTGGCGCCGAACGACAAGGCGTTCCGGACCACGCTCGCGGTCGAGCCGGACGCGTTCCGCCGCATCGCGCTGTTCCCGGGCGCCGACCCCGCGGCCGTCCCGTGGTCGAGCCTGCGGGTGCCGACCGGGCGCCGGTTGGGGCTCACCGGCCGGACGCTCTCGTTCCTGGCCACGCCGTCCGGGTTCGACGTCGACGGCGGCGCGCCGGCGGCCCTGCGGCTGGAGTTCCTGGACCCGGCCGGGGACCAGAAGGCGGTCGAGTTCGGGCCGCTGCCGACGACCGGGCCGCGGACGCTGAGCGCGGCCGTACCGTGCGCGACCGGGTGCACGGTGATCGGACTGGCCATCTCGGTCGACTACGGCACGCGGCACCACGGGCAGCTCGGGATCAGCGAGGTCCGGGCCGGCGGCGGCTCGACCGACCTGCCGGGCACGGCCGCCGACTGGCAGCCGGGCGTCGACCAGCTCGACCGGATCTCGGCCGCCGGTCCCGGCCTCTCGCTGCGGGTCGACAGCGACGGGCGGTCCACGCCGCTGCTGGCCTCGCGCTGGTTCCCGGCGGCGTTGCCGGCCCTCGTCGTGGACGCCGGTGGCGCCGACACCGTCCTCGGCAGCGGGTTCACCGGCTCCAACCGCACGATGGCCGCCGTCAGCGAGCTGCCGCGGGCGCCGGGACTGGCCGGTCCGGCCGCGGTGGTCGACCTGGACCTGCTGCAGCACTGGGGATCCCGGGCCGGGAAGGCGACCCGGATCCAGGTCTGGTTCGACACCGAGGACCCGGCCGCGCTGGCCCGGGTCCGGGGGGCGCTGGACCGCGCGGGCATCGAGATCTCCGGCGTACGGCGGCTCAGCGAGGTCCGGGCCGGGTACGCCGCGTCCGTCCCGGCCTGGAGCCTGCAGCTGGGGATCCTCGCCGCGGTCGCCGGGCTGCTGCTGGCCGCGCTCGTCCTCGTCCTGCTCGTCGCCAGCACGTGGCGGCGCCGGTCGCGGGACCTCGCCTGCCTCGGGATGAGCGGCGTGCCGCGCCGCGGTCTCGGCCGGGTCGCGGTCGGCGAGCAGCTGCCGGTCGTGCTGCTCGCGGTGCTGGCCGGCGGCGGCTGCGGGCTGCTCGGCGCGGTCTTCGCGTTGCCGACTGTGCCGTTGTTCGCGCAGCCGCGGCCGGCGGCGGAGCTGGATCTGGCCGCGCCGGTGGGCGCCGTGCTCCTGGCGCTGGCGGCGGCGCTGGTCGTGCTCGGACTGGTCGCCTGGCTCTGCGGGCGGGCCGTGGCCCGGGCCGGGTCCCGGCTGGCCCGCGTCCGGGAGGCGCTGTGATCGGGTTGCCGGTGCGCACGGAACGGCTCGTGCACGTCTACCACACCGAGGGCCACGACGTGGCCGCACTGTCCGGTGTGGATATCGACGTGCGCGGCGGCGAGCTGGTCGGGCTGCTCGGCCCGTCCGGCGCGGGCAAGTCGACGCTGCTGAGCCTGCTCGGCGGGATGATCCGGCCCAGCGCGGGCCGGATCCTGCTCGGCGACGCCGAGCTGTCGGCGCTGTCCGAGCGCGAGCTGGACGAGCTGCGGGCCACCCGGATCTCGATCATGCTGCAGGGCGCGGCCCGCAACCTCGTGCCGTACCGGGATCCGGAGCAGAACGTCGCCTTCGCCCAGCGCTGGTCCCGCAGCCCGGATCTCCCGTCCCCGCAGGAGGTCCTGGCCTCGGTCGGGCTGGGCGACCAGGCGCACGTCCCGCTCACCGAGCTGACCGCCGGTCAGCTGCAGCTCGTCGCGGTCGCCGTCGCGCTCGCATCCCGGCCGGGGCTGCTGCTGGCCGACGAGCCGACCAGCCAGCTCGACCACGCCGCCCGGGACACCGTGCTGCAGGCGGTCGCGCGGGCGAACCGCGAGCTCGGCACGACGGTCCTGCTGGTCACCCACGACCCGGCCGTCGCGCAGCGGCTGCCGCGCACGATCACCATCCGGGACGGGAAGATCGGCGGCGAGGGGCGGCTGGGGGAGGAGTACGCGGTGGTCACCGCGGACGGGTTCCTGCCGCTGCCGGCGCACGCGCTGCCGACCCTGCCGCCCGGCACTCTCGTCCGCTTCCGGTCGGCCCCGGAAGGGTTTCTGCTCGTCATCGAAGACGGTTCTCCCGGCACCTCCGCCGGGGAGGGTCCGCCGGCCGGGGGCGGCGCCCCGGTCGGGGACGACCGATGAGGGCGCCGGGCCCCGTGCGGGCGAACCACGTCGAGGTCCGGTACGGCGCCGTGGTCGCCGTCCACGACGCCACGTTCGAGGTCCCGCCGGGCGGGATGCTCGCCGTCACCGGCCCGTCCGGCGCCGGCAAGTCCTCCCTGCTGTGGGCGCTGGCCGGCGCCGTCCCGTACGCGGGCACGGTCGAGGTCGGCGGCGTCCCGGTCGGCGACCGGGCCGCGGCCGCCGCGCTCGGCATCGCGCTGACCCCGCAGGGCAACGGGCTCCCGTCGTTCCTCACCGCCGAGGAGAACGTCCTGATGCCGCTGCTGGCCGCCGGCGTCGCCGACGCCCCCGCGCGGACCCGGGCCGCGCTCGCGCTGCTGGACCTGGAGCAGTCCGCGACCCACCTGGTCGACGAGCTCTCCGGCGGTCAGCAGCAGCGGGTCGCGCTGGCCCGGACGTTCGCGGGCACGCCGGCCGTGATCCTGGCCGACGAGCCGACCAGCGACCTCGACGGCACCAACCGGCAGCGGGTCATCGACGCGCTGCGGGCCGAGGCCGCCGCCGGCGCGGTGGTCGTCATGGCCACCCACGACGCCGAGGCCGCGGCGGAGCTCGACGCCGAGCTCCGCCTCGAGGACGGCCACGTCACCTGGCCCCGCCGTCCGATCTGGTCGGCCTGATCGGGGCCTTGTCCCGGCCCGATCCGGATAGATCGATTTACTTCTGGTGAACTCCGGCTCCGCGCCGGCCGGGCGGTCCTTCCGCCGTACGGTCGGCGACGCCGGGCCGTCGCGAAGGGACGGACCGTGCCGGGCTTCGTCATCCTCCCGGGCGGCCTGCCGATCCAGGGCGGCGGCACGGTCGTGGCCGGCATCGGCGTCAGCGGCGCGCCGTCCGGTGACATCGACGCCACCTGCGTGACGACCGGGATCCAGGCCATCTCCTGACCCTGGGTTCCGTACGGCGCCCGCCGGAGGTCCAGCGGCCGCCGCTCCCGGAATGGGCCGGGACACGCCCGGAGGGGCGGTGACGTCCCGCGATGGCACTGCGGTGTTACTTTCGCCCGAGTCCACCCGCCCGAGTCCACCCGCCCGAGAGGGGATGGTGTGCCTCGTCCCGTCGGTGCCAGTACGACCTACCTGCCGGGTCTGGACGGACTCCGCGCGGTCGCCGTCGTCGCGGTGCTGGGCTACCACTTCGACGTGCCGGGCCTGGGCGGCGGGCTGCTCGGCGTGAGCATGTTCTTCACGCTGAGCGGGTTCCTCATCACCGGCGTCCTGCTCTCCGGCTGGGACCGGACCGGCCGGATCGACCTCCGCGCATTCTGGCTGGCGCGCTCCCGGCGGCTGCTGCCGGCGCTGGCCGTCGTGCTCGTCGCGGTCCTGTCGATCACGGCGGTCGTGGACCGCGGTTCGCTCCCGGCGCGCTGGGGCGAGACCGTCGCCGCCGCCCTGTACGTGAGCAACTGGGCCGACATCGCCCGCGGCTCCTCCTACTTCGACGCCGTCGCCGGGCCGGCGCCGCTGGAGCACCTCTGGTCGCTGGCCGTCGAGGAGCAGTTCTACCTGCTCTGGCCGATCCTGCTGCTGGTCCTGCTGCGGGTGACCGGCCGGCGGCGGCACCGCGCGGCCGGGATCGCGGCCGCCCTCGCCGTGGTGTCGTTCGTCCTGCTCGCCGTCCTGGCCCATCCCGGCTTCGACCACACCCGCGCGTACGAGGGGACCGACACCCGGGCCGGGGAGCTGCTGGCCGGGGCGGCGCTGGCGCTGGTCTACCGGCCGGGGCGGATCCGGGACCGGCCGCCGCGCGAGGCGCGGATGGCCGTCGACGCCGTCGGCATCGCCGCGCTGGGCGGGGTGGCGGTGCTGATCCTGACCACCACGGCGTACTCGCTCTCGCTCTACCGCGGCGGGCTGCTGCTGATGTCGCTGCTGACCGCGCTGGTCCTGGTCGCCGTCTCCTACCCCGGCAGCCTGCTCGGCCGGGCGCTCGGGATCGCGCCGCTGCGCTGGATCGGCGAACGCTCGTACGGGATCTACCTCTGGCACATGCCCGTCGCGGTCTGGACGCCGGAACGCCGCGCCGGCGAGCCGTGGTTCTGGCTCACCGCCGTGCAGGTCGCGCTGACGCTGATGCTGGCGGCGCTGTCGTGGTTCCTCATCGAGGACCCGGTACGGCGGCACGGGTTCGTCAGCATCGCGCGGCGGACCGTGCTGCATCCGTCGCCCGGTTTCCGTACGCGGGCCCCGGTCGCCATCGGGGCCGCGATGGTCGTGGCCGTCGCGGTGACGACGCTCTCGCCGGTCACGCTCGTCTCCGGGCGGGACCGGCAGCTGGTCTCCTCGGTCGCGGCCCCCCCGCCGCTTCCGGCGACGAGCGCGGCGGCCGTCCCGACCCCGGCCCGGGCCAGCGCCTCCGCACCCGCCGCGAAGACCCGCGGCCGCACCTCGTGCACGTCCGTCGTGCACGTCGGCGACTCCACGTCCCTCGGGCTGATGGACCCGGCGTACCTGCCGAACCCGAGCGACCGGATCGACGCCCGGTACCGGGCCGTCGGCGTCCGGTCCGTGCAGACCGACATCCTCGGGGCCCGCTCGATCGTCGAGCGCTACAAGGGCCAGCCCAACGCCCAGGAGGCGACCGCGAAGCGCGTCGACGCCGGGTACGCCGGCTGCTGGGTCTTCGCGATGGGCACCAACGACACGGCCAACCAGTACGCCGGCAGCAACGTCGGGTCCGCCGAGCGGATCGACCGGCTCATGAAGGAGATCGGCGGGCGGCCCGCGCTCTGGCTGACCGTGCGCACGCTGCGACCGTCCGGCCCGTGGTCGGAGACGCAGATGAGCAAGTGGAACGCCGCGCTCCTCGCGGCCTGCCGGACGTACCCGAACATGCGCGTGTACGACTGGGCCGCGCAGGTGCAGGACTCCTGGTTCGGCTCCGACGGCATCCACTTCACCAGCGCCGGCTACCGGCAGCGGGCCCGCCGCACCGCCCAAGCCCTGACCGCCGCCTTCCCCGCCGGCGGCGGGTCCCCCCAGGGCTGCCTCCTCACCCCGCACTGACCGCCCGTCCCCACTGCGACGACGCTGGTATCCGTTCCGGGCGGTCGTGCCTCCTGAGGGTGGGCCGACGGGTGACGGGGACCTCTCGCCGCCGGCGTACGGCCCGTCGGCGGGGGAGGGACTGCGATGGCCACGGTGAGTCGGGTCAGCAGTGGGAAGACCGGCATGGCGACGCACAGCCGTTATCCGGAGAGCGAGCGGAACACGGCGTACACGGAGTCGTACCGGACCATCCGGCTCGTCGTCGGATTCCTCGGGATCGCGCTGCCGCTCGTGTTCATCGTCGGCGAGGCGCGTTATCTCCGCGGGGGAGTCCACGTCCGGGGATCGCTGAGCGCGTACTACCACACGTCGATGCAGGACATCTTCGTCGGCGGCCTCTGCGTCATCGGGTTCCTGCTCGCCACCTACCTCGCCGGAGAGCGGCGTACGTGGGACTTCTGGGCCAGTCTCCTGGCCGGCCTGGCCGTCCTCGGGGTCGTGTTCTTCCCGACCTCGCGCTCGGGTCTCGCTCCGAACGCGCTGCACTGCGAGGAGGCGCGGTCACTGCCCGGGTGCTCGTTCGTCGAGTACGAGCTCGGCGAGTCGCACACGGCGGTGATCCACGCCGTGTGCGCGGCCGTGTTCATCCTCGGCATGGCGGCGATGAGCTTCCTGTTCGCCGCCAGCGAGGTGCAGGCCGGATCGGCCCGCAGCCTCAGCGCCCGCGGGCTCGTCCTGCGCAGCACCAGGCTGTTCTGGATCCACCGGAGCTGCGCCGCCGTCATCCTGGCCGCGGGAGCGTGGGCCGTCGTCGGTGGCGCGCTGCACGCCGACCTGGGGCCGCTGACCCCGCTCTACGTGGGCGAGGTCGTCGCGGTGTGGGCGTTCGGCGTGTCCTGGCTGCTGGCGGGCTACCGCCTCACCGCACCGCCGCGGGTGCCGGCGGCCCTGTGACGGCTCCGGGCGTGGTCGGCAGGCGGCCAGGTCGGCAGGTCGCGCCACTCCTCGGCCCCGGTCACGAACACCCCGGCTCGGGACGGCGGCGGGTGCCGGTGCCGGCCAGGTGCTCGGCCAGCCAGTCGAGGGTCTCCCGGGCGATCAGCCCGGCACCGTCGCGGAGGGTCCCGACGTGGGTCCGCGGCCCCACGGTCAGGGCGACGTCCTGCCCGCGCCCGTGCAGCCGGGCGTACTGGTCCAGCGTCTGGGGGAGGAACAGGTCCTGCCAGCCCCCGATGACGTGGATCGGCACCGTGGCCCGGTCCAGGGCGGCGCCGAGCTGCATCCGGCTCCAGAACGGGTCGCCGGGATCCCGGCGGGACGCCCAGTCCGGGTCGGACCAGCCGGTCCACCACCGCGTCGGCGAGCCGGCCCCGCCGCGTACGCCGGGTCCCGCTGCTGCTCTCGACTGCCGTCATGAAGGTTTCCATTCGTCGGCGAGCAGGGCGTACGACATGCCGTCGAGCCAGTGGCCGGAGCGGTGCAGGGAGTCGCGGAGCGAGTAGGTCTCGCGGCGCATCCCGACCCGCTCCATCAGCCGCCAGGAGGGTTCGTTGTCGGCGAAGCAGTTGGCGGCGACCCGGCGCAGGCCGAGGTCCTCGAAGCAGATCCGGATCAGCTCCCGGACGGCCTCGGTCGCGTACCCGCGGCCGGCTGCGGCCGGGTCCAGCACCCAGCCCAGCTCGGCGTGCACGCCGCGGGCCTGGTCGGTCACCTCGGCCTGGGCCCAGCCGTCCTCGAGGGTGAGCATGAGGTCGCCGACGATCTTCCCGTCCCGCTCGATCACGAGCGTCTTGGCCAGCGTCGCCGGGTCCGCGAACCGCGCGCGGAACTCCGCCACCGTCGCCGGTGCGCTGGTCAGCCAGCGGCTGACGTCCTCCAGCCGGCGGTAGGACCAGGTCGGCCCCACGTCCGAGGCGGTCGCCGGCCGCAGCGCGAGCCGCTCCGTCCGGACCGGCCAGCTCACGGCGTCGAGCGGGGAGCCCATGACCGCCATGATGGCAGCCCGCCCGTCGGCTCCCAGCCCGTCAACTCCCGGGTCAGCCGGGCTGTCCACCCCGATGAAGCCCGCCGGCCAGGAGAAGTGCTGGGTCGGCCCGCCCTGCGGCGTGAGCCCGCCGCCCGATGCGGGCGGCGCGGGGCGGGCCGGGCGGCCGGGGCAGCGGGTCGGTGTGGGGTTCTAGCGGCGGTGGTCGTCGGGGACGAGGAGTGCGCGGTGCAGGCGGAGCTCGTCGCGCAACCGCGGCGGGATCGGCAGCTGCCGCGACGTCAGCCCGGCGACGTACGCCTCCATGCAGGCGAGCAGCCGCTTGCGCTCCTCGATCGGACGCCGGTTGCTCGTCGGGGTCAGGTCGTGGGCGACCGCGGCCCGGGCCGCGAGCAGGTCCACCAGCAGCGCGGGCAGGTCCACGGCGTCCGGTCGCGTAGCGGTCATGATGGCCCTTCGCCGACCGGAGACCTCCGGAGGAGGCGCCGGGTTCAGCTAGTGACACTACGCCGATCAGAGGGGTGTATGACGTAGCCCATGAAGCGTAGACCGCCGACGAAGGTCGCCGTGCCCATCGCCCTGGCCGGCACCGTCGCCGGAACCCTCGCCTGGCGTGACCTCAATCGGCGTACGCCCGAGCAGGTCCGCGGCAGCAAGCGGTTCTGGCGGGTGCTGATCGCCCTCAACCCCGGCAACTCCCTGCTCTACTGGCTCTTCGGCCGCCGCTGACCCCGCCGCTGACCCCCGCGACCGCACCGGAGCCGTCCACAGTGGACGGGAGAGAATGCCCCGGATGACCGCGACTCCGCCCGCCGGGACACTCCACCACGTCGAGCTCTGGGTCCCGGACCTCGACCGGGCCGTGGCCTCCTGGGGCTGGCTGCTGGGCAAGTTCGGCTACCGCCGGTTCCAGGACTGGCCGGGCGGGGTGAGCTACCGGCTCGGGCCGACGTACCTGGTCTTCGAGCGGTCCCCGGACCTGGTCGCCGGGACGCACGAACGCACCCGTCCCGGCCTCAACCACCTGGCCTTCCACGCCGCCGGCCGGGACCAGGTCGACGCGCTCGTCGCGGCCGCCCCACAGCACGGCTGGACCCTGCTGTTCGCCGATCGCCACCCGTACGCGGGAGGGCCCGAGCACTACGCCGGTTACCTCGCCGACGGCGACGGATTCGAGGTCGAGCTCGTCGCGCCGTGACCTGCGGGAACGGCGTACCGGACCGACCGGACCAGATGTAGGACGAGGGCATACGCGGTTCGCGTGCGGTTGACCTACGGCGCGCCGGTCGATGGCGTGCGCCTGTCGGACTGACTGTTCGTATGACAGCCCGACCGCAGCTCGCGACTCGATTCGTATCTTGGGAGGCGCGCACATGCGTCGCAACCTCGGCCTGGCGCTGGCCTTCTCGTTCGCCCTGACCGTGACCGCCTGTGCCAACGGCGACAGTGGCGGAGGCGGGAGCAGCGGCTCCGAGATCCCGCTCGGCTTCGTCTACCAGGGCGGCGGCGGGTTCAACAACCTCAGCCTGTCCTTCGTGCACGGCATCCAGGTCGCGGCCGACGAGGTCAACAAGGCCGGCGGGATCACGGTCGGCGGCAAGAAGTACACGTTCACGGTCGACACCTGCAACGACCACTTCGACCAGACCCAGACCACCGGGTGCGCCAACAGGCTCGTCCTGGACAACAAGGACAGGTTCATGTTCGGCGGGCCGGCCGACTTCGGGCCGATCCTGCGCGGTGTCACCGAGCGCAACAAGGTCATCTACGTCAGCCGGGGGGTCGGACCGCCCGGGTTCCGGACGGGGCAGAGGTCGACCCCGGCGGCGTCCAGGCCGAGTCCGGCCAGCACCCGGGTGACGTTCCCCGGTCCGCAACCGACGTCGAGCACCGGCCCGCCGCCGGCCTCGACGACGCAGGCGGCGAACGTGGCCAGCAGCGCCCGGTCCAGCGCGCGGCCGTCGAAGTGGTCGGTGGTGCTGATCGTGGGGTCGTAGGCCGCCATCGCGTCGTACGAGGTGCGGGTCGCGGTCACCCAGGCCGGCTCGGTCATCCGCGCACGATCCCACCGCGGATGTGTCGATCGGGGACGGGGCCGTTCGTGGTCTGGGTGCGGGGCCGCGCAGGGCGCCCCCGGGCGGGAGGAGACCGCGATGCGATCGCTGCTGGTGACGACGTTCCTGACCCTCGACGGGGTCATGCAGGCGCCGGGCGGACCGGAGGAGGACCCGAGCGACGACTTCGCCTACGGCGGGTGGTCGGTGAACTACTGGGACGACATGATGGGCGAGGTCATGGGTGAGGCGATGAGCCGGCCGTTCGACCTCCTGCTGGGCCGCCGGACGTACGACATCTTCCGCGGCTTCTGGCCGCACTCGACCGACCCGGGAGCGGAGCCGCTGAACAAGGCGACCAAGTACGTCGTCTCCCGCGGCCGGCCGACGCTCGACTGGGCCACCTCGGTGCACGTCCCGGACGCCGACGCGATCGCCGCGCTCAAGCAGACCGACGGGCCGGAGCTGCAGGTGCACGGCAGCGGCGACCTGATCCAGACGCTGCTGCGGCACGACCTGGTCGACCGGCTGCGGGTCTGGGTGTTCCCGGTCGTGCTCGGTTCCGGCAAGCGGCTGTTCGCCGAGGGCACCGGGCCGGCCGGGCTGCGGCTGGCCGACAGCCGGATCTCGACCACCGGCGTGCTGATCGGCACGTACGAGCCGGCCGGCGAGGTCGGCCTCGGCTCGTTCGCGTCCGGCTGAGGCGCCGCGTACGGCAGACTGCCGCGGTGGCGACCGGACCCGGCGAGCTGACCGCGGCAGCGCTGGGCTTCCTGGCCGAGCGGCACCTCGCGACGCTGACCTCGTTCCGGGCCGGCGGGGACGCGCACGTGGTGCCGGTCGGCTTCAGCTGGGACCCGGCCGCCGGGCTGGCCCGGGTGATCACGTCCGGGGCGTCGCAGAAGGTCCGCAACGTCCGCCGGGACGGCCGGGTCGTGCTGTGCCAGCTCGATGGCGCCCGCTGGCTGACGCTGGAGGGGACCGCGGCGGTGGCGGACGACGCGGCTGCGGTCGCCGACGCCGTCCGCCGGTACGCCGAGCGCTACCGGCAGCCGCGGGTGAACCCGGCCCGGGTCGCGCTGGAGATCACCGTCACCCGCGTCCTCGGCTCCGCCGCCCTGCTCGCCTAGGAAGCAGCCGCCGGACTTGCGGTGAGGGCGAGGATCAGGTCCCGGACGACGGCGGGGTCCTGCAGGCGGTCGCCGTACGACGCCCGGACCTGGGTCATCCGGTAGCGCACGGTCTGCGCGTGCACGTGCAGGTCGGCGGCGACGTCGTCGCGCCGGCCCTGGTGCAGCAGCCAGGACCGCAGCGTCTCGGCCAGCCGGGCGGCCACGTCCGGCTTGAGGCCGGCGAGCGGAGCCAGCACCTGGGCCCGCAGGTCGGCCAGCGCCTCCGGGTCGGCGGTCAGCACCAGGTCGGCCAGGTGCTCCTCCGTGTCGAGCACCGGCCCGGTCTGCCGGTCCAGCGCCCGCCGGGCCCGCCGGTACGACGCGGCCGCCTCCGCCCACGGCCGCTCCGGCCCGACCACCCGGGCGCCCGGCGTGCGCAGCAACGCCGGCCGGCGGGCGCCGACGTCCGGGACCAGGCTCACCGTCAGGTCCCCGGGCAGGCTGGGATCCACGGCATCCCCGGCGACGACGAGCGTGGCCCGCTCCCACAGCGTCGGGCTGCCGGGGCGCCCGAGCACGCAGGTGAGCGTCCGCGGCGGCGGCCAGTCTGCCCGCTCGGCCCGCCGCTCCAGCTCCTCGGCCGGCGCGCCGGACAGCAGCGCCAGCGCGAGCCGCTCCAGGTACTGCTCGCGGACCCGGCCACTGGTGGCGAGCTCGTCGGTGTGCCCGCTCACGCTTGCCGCCGACAGCTGGTCGATGTACGCGAAGACCAGCGCCGCGAACGGCACCAGATCCGGCGGCGGCAGTCCGGCCGCCAGCGCGGCCGCGCCCCACTCCTCCCACGCCACCCGGGCCCCGACCCGGTACGCCGCCAGCAGCGGGTCCATCGTGCGCCCGTTGCGGGCCTCGCCCCGGCCCAGCCCGTACGCGGCCTCCAGGGCGGGCTGCAGCCGGCTCTCGGAGTCGGCCGGCTCCTCGGCCAGCCGCAGGAACGTGGCCAGCGCCAGCTCGACCGCGCGGGTGATCGTGATCCCGAGCTCGCCGGACAGCGGGTCGGCGTAGTCGCCGACCTCCGCGGTGACCGTCGCGACGGTCCGGTCCGAGACGTCGGTCAGCCGGTCCCGCAGCGCGGTCGCGACGACCGGGTCCAGCGCCAGACGCTCCACTGTTCCCTCCGAACAACGCGATGCCGTAAGTCCACTCTACGCAGGTAAGCATTTGGTCGTTCGGGACAGCATGCTGGAGCGCATGGTCGACACCGCGAGCAGGCGCCGGGGCGCCGCACGGCGCCGGGACGCCGCGCGCCGGGGCGCCGCACAGCGCCGGGACGCGGCCCGCCGCACCGCGGCGCGGATCGCCGGCCTGGTCGTCACCCCGCTGCTGCCGGCCGACTACGTCGACCTGGTCGCCCCGCTGCGCTCGTCGGTGCAGCTGCGGGCCCGGGTGGTCGAGGTCCGGCCGGAGACCCGGGACGCGGTCACGCTGGTGCTGCGGCCGGGCCGCGGCTGGACGGGCCACGTCCCCGGCCAGTACGTCCGGATCGGCGTCGACGTGGACGGCGTCCGGCGCTGGCGGGCGTACTCGGTGACCTCGCCGCCGCACCCGGACGGGCAGATCGCGATCACGGTCAAGGCGATGCCGGACGGACTGGTGAGCAACCACCTGCTGCGCCGGGCCCGGCCGGGCCTGGTCCTGCAGCTGGACCAGGCGACCGGCGACTTCGTGCTGCCCGCCGTACGGCCGGCCAAGGTCCTGTTCGTCACCGCCGGCAGCGGGATCACCCCGGTGATGAGCATGCTGCGGCACGCGGCCGACCTCGCCGACGTGGTGCTCGTCCACAGCGCGCCGAGCGCGGCCGACATGATCTTCGGCGCCGAGCTGCGCGCGCTGGCCCGCGACGGTCGGCTGCGGCTGGTCGAGTGGCACAGCGCCTCGGCCGGGTTCCTCACCGCGGCCGCGCTGGCCGCCGCCGTACCGGACCTGGCCGAGCGGGAGACCTGGGCCTGCGGGCCGACCGGCCTGCTCGACGCCGTCGAGAAGCAGTGGGCCGACCTCGGCGTCGGCGACCGGCTGCACACCGAGCGGTTCCGGCCCGCGGTCGTGGTCGCCGGCGACGGCGGCACGGTCACCTTCACCACCACCGGGGCCACGGCCGCCGCGGCCGGCGACGTGCCGCTGCTGGACGTGGGGGAGGACGCCGGCGTGCTGATGCCGTCCGGCTGCCGGATGGGGATCTGCTTCGGCTGCGTGACGCCGCTGCGGGCCGGTGCCGTCCGCGACCTGCGTACCGGTGAGCTCACCACGGCCGCGCCCGGCGACGACGTGATGGTCCAGACCTGCGTGTCCGCCGCGGCCGGCGACTGCGCCCTCGACCGCTGAGCCCTCGACCGCCGAACCTGTCCGTACAGATCCAAGGAGATTCGTTGACCGCCCTGCAGCACAAGGCCGACAACCCGACGGCGCACCTGAGCCGCGCCGACATCGAGACCCTCGGCCGGGAGCTGGACGCGATCCGGCAGCAGGTGCTCGGCAGCCGCGGGGAGACGGACGCCGCGTACATCCGGCGGATCATCCAGGTCCAGCGGTCGCTGGAGATGTCCAGCCGGATCGTGCTGCTGGCATCGCTGTTCCCGCCGGCCTGGCTGGCCGGGACGATCGGGCTGTCGGTGTCGAAGATCCTGGAGAACATGGAGATCGGCCACAACGTCATGCACGGTCAGTGGGACTGGATGCGGGACCCGAAGATCCACTCGACCACCTGGGAGTGGGACAACGTCTCGCCGGCCGCGCTCTGGAAGCACAGCCACAACGAGCTGCACCACACGTACACGAACGTGCTGGGCAAGGACAACGACCTCGGCTACGGCATCATGCGCGTGGACGAGGACCAGCGCTGGAGCCCGGTCCTGCTGCTGCAGCCGGTCTTCAACGCCGTGAACGCGCTCGTCTTCGAGTACGGCATCGCGGCGTACGACCTGGAGATCGGGAAGGTCCTCAAAGGACGGTCGGACAAGACCGTCTTCCGCAAGCACGCGAAGATGGCACTGCGCAAGATCGGCAAGCACGTCGCCCGGGACTACGTCGTGCACCCGCTGCTGTCCGGTCCGTCGGCGCTGGCGACCCTCGGCGCGAACGTCACCGCGAACGTCGTCCGCAACCTCTGGACGCACTCCGTCATCATGTGCGGGCACTTCCCCTCCGGCGTCGAGACGTTCACGAAGTCCTCGATCGACGGCGAGACCCGCGGCGACTGGTACCTGCGCCAGATGCTCGGCGCGGCCAACATCACCGGCAGCCCGTTCCTGCACCTGATGACGGGCAACCTGTCCTTCCAGATCGAGCACCACCTGTTCCCGGACCTGCCCAGCAACCGGTACCAGGAGATCGCCCCGCAGATCCGCGACCTCTTCGACCGGTACGGCCTGCGCTACACGACCGGCCCGCTGCCCAAGCAGGTCGCCTCGGCCTGGTGGAAGGTCATCCGCCTCTCGCTCCCGAACGACCTCGCCGCCCGCCTCACCACGGCGACCGAACCCGTGGCCGCCGCGCCGGCCCCGACGCCGGTCGCCGCCTGAGCGCGCCGGCCGCGACGCGCATCTCCGCCTGAGCGCGCCGGCCGCGGCGCGCATCTCCGCCTGAGCGCGCCGATCCGGTAGAACGGCACGATGACCGGACCGACCGGCTGGGTCGCGCACGCGATCTGGTGGCACGTCTACCCGCTCGGCTTCACCGGCGCCGAGCCGCGGCGGGACCCGGCCGCGCCGGTCGCGCACCGGCTCGGGCACCTGCAAGCCTGGCTGGACCACGTGCTGCGGCTGGGCGCGTCCGGGATCGCGCTCGGGCCGGTGTTCGCGTCCGGCACCCACGGTTACGACACCGAGGACCACTACCGGATCGACCCGCGGCTCGGCGACGACGCCGACTTCGACGCGTTCCTGGCCGCGGCGGCCGAGCGCGGGCTGCGAGTGCTGCTGGACGGGGTGTTCAACCACGTCGGACGCGACCATCCGGCGTTCCGGGCGGTGCTGGAGCAGGGCCCGTCCGCGCCGACGGCGGGCTGGTTCCGGCTGCGCTGGCCGGAGCCGGGCGCCGAGCCGGACTACGACGACTTCGAGGGGCATCACGACCTGGTCGCGCTGGACCACTCCAGCCCCGCGGTCGCCGGCTACGTCACCGACGTGATGACGCACTGGCTGGACCGGGGCGTGTCCGGCTGGCGGCTGGACGCCGCGTACGCGGTGCCGCCCGCCTTCTGGGCCGAGGTGACCGGCCGGGTCCGGGCCCGGCACCCCGGGGCGTACCTGATGGGGGAGGTCATCCAGGGTGACTACCCCGCCTTCGTGGCCGCGAGCGGGCTGGACTCGGTCACCCAGTACGAGCTCTGGAAGGCGGTCTGGAGCTCGCTGAACGACCGCAACTTCTGGGAGCTGGCACACGCGCTGCGGCGGCACGACGGCTACCTGGCGCACTTCGTGCCGTACACGTTCCTGGGCAACCACGACGTGACCCGGATCGCGAGCCGGCTGACCGAGCCGGCGTACCTGGAGCACGCGCTGGTCGTGCTCACCACCGTCGGCGGCACGCCGTCGATCTACGCCGGCGACGAGCACGCCTTCCGCGGCGTCAAGGAGGAACGAGAGGGCGGCGACGACGCGGTCCGGCCGCGGTTCCCGGCCACTCCGCAGGAGCTGTCGCCGGCCGGGCTGCCGACGTTCCACCTGCACCAGCAGCTGCTCGGGCTGCGCCGGGACCACGCCTGGCTGCACGCGGCCCGGACCGAGGTGCTCGACCTGGCCAACGAGACCATCTCGTACGCGTCGAGCGGGGCCGGGCGGCGGCTGGTCGTTGTCCTGTCCACGGCCGCCGAGGCGGCCACGGTGCCGGTCCCGGGCGGGGCGGCGGTCCTCGCGGGCGACGCGGAGGTCACCGCACCGGGCACGCCGGACGCGGGCGCCCGGGTGCGTCCCGGCGGCTGGGCCGTGCTGGCGGGCTGACGGCACTCACCGGTGGCCGCGCGCGTTGACCCGGGCATGGCGACTACCGCGGGGCTGCCGACAGCGCGGTGGCGGCCGTCCCGGCCGGCCGCGGCCGGGATCGGACTGGTCGCGGCGCTGGTCGTGCTGATCGGGCTGGAGGCGGCCGATGTCGTCATGCGCGGCCCCGACTCCGTCGTGCTGAACTGGATGCTGGCGCACCGCAGCGGCGGGCTGACGTCGCTGGCGGTCGCGGTCACCGACAGCGGGACCAGCCCGGTGCTGTTCCCGCTCGTCGCGGCCGCGGGCGTGCTGGTCTACCTGCGGACCGAGCGGTGGGCGCCGGGGCTGGCGGCGCTGGCGGTCGTGGTGGTCGGCGTGCTCAGCCGGCTCGGACTGGCCACGCTGGTCGGCGACGCCCGGCCGCCGTCGGCGGACCGGCTGGTCGCCGTCAGCGGGTTCAGCTTCCCGTCCGGGCACGCGGCGACCAGCGCGCTCGTGGCCGGCACGCTGGCCTGGCTGCTGAGCCTGCTGCTCCCGGGTCGCCCGGCCCGGGTCGTGATCGCGGCCGCGCTCGGGAGCTGGGCCGTCCTGGTCGGGCTGAGCCGGGTGTACCTCGGCGTGCACTGGGTCAGCGACGTGCTCGGCAGCTGGTTGCTCGCCGGCGCCTGGCTGGCCCTGCTGGTCGCGGTCGGTCTCCGCCTCGCCCGGCCGACCAGCCCGGCCTAGCCGGCGAACGGTCAGCACTGGCTGCCCGGGCCCTGGATCCGCTCGATGCCGATCGTCCGGGTGCGCAGCTCGGTCTCGCTGCGCCGCCGGTCGGCGCGCGCGTTGGTCGTGTCGACGCCGGAGTAGCGCGTCCCGCGGCGCTTGGCCCGCAGGTCGATCACGGCCATGCAGACCAGCGGGGCGGCGAGCACACCCAGGATTCCGAAGAACACCATGTCGCACCTCCGTGCCGAACGTGAGCCGGCGATACGCCGGTCCTCAGCCGAAGGCCGGGATGCCGGTGATCGCCCGGCCCATGATGAGCGTGTGGATCTCGTCGGTCCCCTCGTACGTGCGGACCGCCTCGAGGTTGTTCGCGTGCCGCAGCGGCGAGTGGTCGAGGGTGATCCCGTTGCCGCCGAGGACCGTCCGGGCCTGCCGGCAGACCTCGATCGCGGCCCGGACGTTGGCGAGCTTGCCGAAGCTGATCTGCTCCGGCCGCAGGGTGCCGGCGTCCTTCAGCCGCCCGGTGTGCAGGGCGACCAGCTGCCCGCGCTGGATCTCCAGCACCATCTCGACCAGCTTCTGCTGGGTCAGCTGGAACGCCGCGATCGGGACGTCGAACTGCCGCCGCTCCAGCGCGTACGCCAGCGCGGTCCGGTACGCGTCCCGGGCCGCTCCCAGCGCGCCCCACATGATCCCGTACCGGGCCTCGTTGAGGCAGGTGAAGGGGCCGCGCAGGCCGGTGACGCCGGGCAGCACCGCGTCGGCGGGCAGCCGGACGCCGGTCAGCGTCACGTCGCACTGGATGGACGCGCGCATCCCGAGCTTGGGCTCGATCGGGGTGGCGGCGAAGCCGGGGGAGTCGGCCGGCACCACGAACCCGCGGATGCCGTCCTCGGTCCGGGCCCAGATCACCGCGATGTCTGCGATGGACGCGAGCCCGATCCAGCGCTTGGCCCCGTCGAGCACCCAGTCCGCCCCGTCCCGGCGGGCCCGGGTCGTCATCGAGCCGGGGTCGCTGCCGGAGTCGGGCTCGGTCAGCCCGAAGCAGCCGATCAGCTCCCCGGCCGCCATCCCCGGCAGCCAGCGCTGCTTCTGCTCCTCCGAGCCGAATGCGTGGATCGCGGTCATGGTCAGCGAGCCCTGGACGCTGACGAACGTGCGCAGCCCGGAGTCGCCGGCCTCCAGCTCCAGCGCGGCCAGGCCGTAGTCGACGGCGCTGCGGCCGGCGCAGCCGTAGCCGGTCAGCTGCATGCCGAGCAGGCCGAGCGCGCCGAGCTCGGTGGTGAGCTCGCGCGGGAAGTACGCGGCCTCGTACCAGCCGGCGATGTGCGGGCGGACCCGCTCGTCGACGAACCCGCGCACCCGCGCCCGCCAGGCCCGCTCGTCGGCGGAAAGCAGTCCGTCCAGGTCCAGGAAATCCTCAGCGAGCTCGGTCACCACCGCATTCAACCCGACGGCCGTGGTAGGGACACCCGCATGGCGACGCTCTGGACGCTCGGCCGCGATGCCGACGACCCGCACCGGATCGCGGCCTTCTGGGCCGAGGCCCTCGGCTACGTGCCCGAGCCCGGGTACGACGAACCGGACGGTGCCTCGCTCGTCGACCCGGACGGCACCGGGCCCGCGATCAGCTTCCTGCGGGTCCCCGAGGGCAAGACGGCGAAGAACCCGGATGCACATCGACATCCGGGTCGCCGGGGAACCGCCGTGGGACCTGGCCGAGCGGGAGACGCTGATCCGCGCGAAGGCGGCCGAGCTCGCCGCCGCCGGCGCGACGATCGTCGGCACCGAGTCGTCTGACGCGCACCGGCGGCGACCCCTGAGGGCCGCCGTCTGACGCGCACCGGCGGCGACCCCCTGGAGGGCCGCCGCCGGTGCGCGACGGGCTGTGGCGGCGGCCCGGCCGAGCCGCCGCCGGCTGACTACCGGCTGAAGGCCTGGAACTCCGCCACCCGGACCTGGGTCCGGAACGTGCTGTTGGCGGAGCAGTCCGTGGCCGCCGCCGGGTCGGCGTCCTGCTCACCGGCGTACAGCGGGTTGCCGGTGCACTGGCTGTTCAACACCCGCAGCCGCAGCGCGGTGGCCTTGGTCGGCGGGATGCTGAACTGGCGCAGGTTCAGGTCCGGCGCCACCGGGCGGAACGCCTCGGCCGGGAACGCGTTGGCCGGGCTGGTGAACACCGGGGTGAAGCCGGCGTCCGTCGAGCAGTCCGCCACGGCCGCGTTGCAGGCCAGGATCTGGAACGAGCGCAGCGCGCTGAACCTGTTCTGCGTGCCCGGGTCGGCCGCGTCGCCGATGTCCGGCCGGAGCAGCGCGGACACGTTGAGCGAGCTGACCGTCTGCGCCGCGGTGCCGGCCAGGTCGATCGTGACCTGCTTGCCGGCGACCCCGTCCAGGGACGCCCAGTCGGTCGCCTCGGTGTCGTCGGCGATCGCGCTGAGGTTCACGCCGTCACCGGTGACCGTCGCGCCCGACGCCGTGGAGGCGAGGTTGCGCGGCAGGTTCAGCGGCAGCGTCGACGTCCGGCCGCCGATGAACTGCGTGGTGAACCGGCGGGCGCCGAAGCCCGGCCCGGCCGCCACGAACGTGAACTGCTGCCCCGGCACGATCTGGAACGTGTCCGGGATCGCGGTCTCCGGGTCGGTGTCGGCGATCGGGACCGAGCGGGCCTCGTAGTCGCCGACGTAGAGCCGGATCGCCGCGCCGGCCGAGTCGCCGGTCGGCAGCAGCGTCACGGTCGCGTTGTTCGCGAACGGCGAGGCGAAGCTCGGCGTCGCGTCGGTGTCGTTGGCCGTGTTCGTGCTGGCGTCCTGGCCCATGCCGGCCGCGGAGAACGCGTTCCAGATGATGTCCTGGTTGGCGCCGCCGAAGCGGACCAGGTCGGCCGCGAGCATGTTGTCGCGCATGTCCAACATGGACACCGAGCTGGCCGACTGGAGCAGGAACGAGTCGAACATCAGCTGGATCCAGCGCCGGTTGCCCGGGCAGGACGCGACGTTCGTACGGCCCTCGGCGCAGGACAGCTGCAGCGACGGGGTGCCGCTGCCGTACCGGTTCACGAACGCCTGGCGGACCTTGAAGTTCGTGGCCGACCAGATCTCGCCGTCCGCGTGCACCTCGGGGCCGACGAGGTCGAAGCCGAGGTCCGAGTAGTTCAGCGGGTTCTTGGAGATGTCGTAGTCGCGGATGCCGCGGTCGAGGTTGCCGGTGACGTACCCGCCCTCGACGAAGGCGGTGTTGCCCGGCGCCCGGAACCCGTTCTCCAACAGGT
Organism: Mycobacteriales bacterium; assembly: GCA_035995165.1. Lineage (NCBI taxonomy): Bacteria > Bacillati > Actinomycetota > Actinomycetes > Mycobacteriales > Mycobacteriales bacterium. The sequence continues at coordinate 26,653 of DASYKU010000048.1, read as the reverse complement.
ACTCGGTCGCGTCCAGGTCGCCCCAGGACTCGCCCATCGAGCCGCCCTGGAAGCCGGAGATGCCGGCGTCCGGGCCGGCGATCATCCGGTTGGTGATCGCGTGCGTGTACTCGTGCCCGATCACGGTCATGTCGTAGTCGCCGTCGACGCAGGGCGGGTACGCCGCCCCGGCCTGCGGCTGCCAGAGGAACATGTTCGTGGTCGGCGGCAGCCCGTCGCGCGGGGTGCCCTGGTTGGCGTTGTTGCGGCTGCCGCCCAGCGCGTTGGACTGGGCCCGGCCCTGCTCGGCGTCCACGCCGAGACCGTCGCCGCTCACGTTGACCTGCTGCAGGTTCCAGGCCGCCTCGGTGAAGCCGAGCTGCGCGGCGAAGTCGTGCATCCGGTTGTGCATCGCGAACAGGTTCGCGGTCGCGGCGTCGGCGTCGTTGCGCTGCGGCGAGGTGAACGTGGCCGGGTTGCAGCGGGCCACGTGCCACTGGTCGGTGAACGGGTACTGGTTGTAGTTGCGGTCCGGCCGCGGCGTCGCGTTGGTCTGCGGGGTGCCGTTGCCCAGGCTGAGCACGTCGTTGGACGAGTTGCCCTGGGTGGTGAAAGTCGGCTGGCCGGTGGCCACGTTGAGGTCCCAGGCCCCGCCCGTCACCGGGTCGCTGACCGCCTTCGCGCAGCCGGCGGTCGGCGTCAGGCACCAGGTCACCCGACTGTCCACACCGGACGCCGTGTTCGCCGGCGGCGGGCTGGCCGGGAACACCGCCCACTTCGGGTTGTCGGAGTCGAAGTCGACCTGATCCTCCCGGACGAGCACCGCGCCGGTGACCCCGTCCACGTACGTCTGGTACGCCTGCGGCCGGTCCGGGTCGGGCGCGACGAGGTCCACCTCGTACGCGGCCCGCGGGCCCTGCGGGGTCGGCACGGCGACTGCGCGCACGGTGCTGGTGGCCTTGCCGGCCGGGATCTTGACGTCGGCCAGCGCGGCCGTCCTCGCCTGGGCCGCGGTCAGCGTGGCCGGTGCGGGCGCCGCGGTCGAGCGGGACAGCGTGCTGGTCACCCGGACGACCTTGCCGCCGGTCACGGCGATGGCGACGAGGCCGTCCCGTCCGGCCGGCAGGGTGCCGAACCTCTGCTGCAGCAGCACGACCGAGCCGGCGCCGAGCGGGCTGACCGCCAGCGTGGTCAGGCCGTCGACGGCCTTGGCGTCCAGGCCGAACAGGGCGGTGTTGCGGGTGAGATATTGCTTCGCCGCGGTCACGGCGTCGGTCGACAGGCCGGTCGCGAGCGTGCCCGGGCCGAGTGCGGCCGGGGTGCCGAACCGGTTCCAGCTGACCTTCGCCGCCATCCGGGCGGCCGCGGCCGCCTGTCCGGTGGTCGGTGCCATCGACCCGGTCCGGTGGTCGACGTCGCCCGGCCCGGCCAGGTTCGTCGCGACGAGCGGGTCGCCCGCCGCCGCCGTCCCGGCCGGCGCCGCGGACGCGACCCCGTTCCCGGTGGCCGCGCCGAGCACGACCACCGCCACCCCGATCACGGCGGAGCCGACGCGTGTTCGCGTCGCCCACCCCCCAGCTCTGCGCACTGCTCCTCCTCATCGCCCGGATCACGGGCAGGACGGATCGGTCGAACCGCGCAGACAGCACCGGTTCGACAGAAGTGAGCGGTAACCCAACCTCGTACTAACAGACCTTCAGACCATGGGGCAACCGGCCCCACCCGTCTGGCCGAACGGCGGTGTCTCCCTGCAACCACCCGGACCAAATTCGGCCCATCCGGAATGCCAACCGGACGATCCTCCGTTTAGGCCGGCACCAGAGCGACCACGGAAGAAGGCGGCATGGAACGACGTACGCTCGGCGCGACCGGCATCTCGGTGAGCACGTTCGCGCTCGGCACGATGATGTTCGGGTCCTTCGGCAACCCCGACCACGACGACTCGATCCGGATCATCCGGCGGGCGCTGGACGGCGGGATCAATCTCGTGGACACCGCGAACCTCTACTCCGGCGGGGAGTCGGAGGAGATCGTCGGCAAGGCCCTCGCCGGCCGGCGGGACGAGGTCGTGCTGGCCACGAAGTTCGCGATGCCGGTGGGCGCGGACGCCAACGACGCGGGCGGCTCCCGGCGGCACATCGTGCGCGCGCTGGAGGACTCGCTGCGCCGGCTCGGCACCGACCACGTCGACCTCTACCAGATGCACCGGCCCGACTACGACACCGATCTGGACGAGACCCTGGCCGCCCTGAGCGACCTCCTCGCCCAGGGCAAGGTCCGCGCGATCGGCCACTCGACGTACCCGGCGGAGCGGATCGTCGAGGCCCAGTGGGTGGCGGCCGAGCGCGGGCACCACCGGTTCCGCACCGAGCAGCCGCGGTACTCGGTCTTCAACCGGACCATCGAGCGGGCCGTCCTGCCCACCACCCAGAAGTACGGGATGGGCGTGCTCACCTACGGCCCGCTCAACAGCGGCTGGCTGTCCGGGCGGGCCGACCCGACCTCGGGGTTCCGGACCGGGTCCGCTCCGCACGTCTTCGATCAGGCCGATCCGGCCAACCGGGCCAAGCTGGAGGCCGTACGGGCGCTGGAGAAGGTGGCCGGCGAGGCCGGGCTGAGCCTCGCCCACCTGGCCACCGCGTTCCCGGTCGCGCACCCGGCGGTGACCTCGGTGATCATCGGGCCGCGCACGATGGCGCACCTGGAGGACACGCTCGCGGGCGCCGACGTCCGGCTCACTGGGGACGTGCTCGACCGGATCGACGAGATCGTGGCGCCGGGCACCGAGCTCAACCCGATCGACATGTACCGGGCCGATCCGCCCGCGATGCTCGAGAAGTCTCTGCGCCGCCGCTGACGGGGTGGCCGGACGCGGTCGTCGGCGCGATCTCTGGCGCATGAACGGTGACCTGTGGTAGCTCTGGGCAGCTAGGTAGGCCGGGATCGAACCTGTGAGGCCGCCATGGGACTGACGGTCGGACGGACATCAGCGCCCGACGGCGAGTACGTCGTCGTCGCGGGCGAGGTCGACATCGAGACGGCCCCGCAGCTGCGCAGCGCGCTCGCCGCCGCGGTCGGGACGGGCGCCGCCTCGGTCGTGATCGACCTCGCGGCGGTGACGTACCTGGACTCGTCCGGGTTGTCGGTCCTCGTCTCGGCGCACCAGCGGGCCCGGGCCCAGGGGAGCACGCTGTGCCTGTGCAACCCGTCCGAGCGGGTGCGGTCCCTGCTGAGGATCACCGGCCTGGACACGGTCCTGCAGCTCGACCCCGCCTGAGCGGACCCTCGGATCCGCTCAACCGGCGTTGAACCGGGATTGAAGCGGGTCGACGGACGCTGCGTCCATCGACACCGGACATCCCACCCAGGAGCGCCGCATGACCACCGTCACCGCAGTCCCGGACCACACCCCGGCCGGGACGGCCGACCCCCATACCCCCGTACCCACCACCGCCGGGCCCACCACCGCCGGGCCCACCACCGCAGGGCCCACCACCGCCGGGTCCGCCACCCCGGGCCGTCGCCGGGGCCGCAAGGCCGTCAGCGTCGAGGCCGGCGGCGCCGAGCCGATCGCGCTGTCGGCGCGGCACGGCCGGCCGTTCCAGCAGGCCCTCATGTGGACCTCCCCGAACATGGAGTTCGCGACCGTGTTCGTCGGCGCCCTCGGGGTGCTGGTGTTCGGGCTGAGCTTCTGGACCGCGGTCGCCGCGATCGTGCTCGGCAACGCCCTCGGCGCACTGTTCCACGGCCTGCTCGCGACCTGGGGCCCGCAGACCGGGCTCGGGCAGATGGCGCTGGGGCGCAAGGCGTTCGGCTTCTGGGGCAACCTGCTGCCGGCCGGGTTCAACTCGATCCTCGGCGGGATGGGGTGGCTCGCGGTCAACAGCGTCAGCGGCGCGCTGGCACTGTCCACATTGGCCCACTGGAACCCGTACCTGTGCCTGGTCATCGCGATGTCGATCACGCTGACGATCGCGTTCTTCGGTCACGACGCGGTGCAGGCGCTGGAGCGGTTCGCGTTCCCGGTGCTCACCGTGGTCTTCGCGGTCGGCGTCGTGCTGGTGATGCTGAAGACGAACCCGTCGGCCGCGCACCACGCGACGCCGGGCGCCTTCTGGATCGTGTTCGGCGCGTCCTTCGGCTACACCGGCGGCTGGATGGTCAATGCCGCGGACTACGCCCGCTACCTGCGTCCCGACCAGGCCCGCAAGGCCGGGTTCTTCGCCGGGCTGGGCAACTTCACCTCCTCCACGGTCCTGCAGATCGCCGGCGCCGCGGCCGTCACCGCGGTCGGCGTGAGCAGCTTCGACAGCTCCGACCCGGTCTCCTCGTACGCCTCGCTGCTGCCGGGCTGGCTCGGGCAGCTGACCCTGGCCGCGGTCTTCCTCGGCGCCCTGTCGGCGAACTCGCTGAACCTCTACTCCAGCGCGCTGTCCTTCGCCGCGATGGGCATCAGCCTGCCGACCCGGTTCGCCCGGGCGATCATCGCGCTGGTCATCGGGTTCGTGGCGCTGGCCCTGGCGCTGGCGGTGCTGAAGGACACCTCGTCGTTCGGGGACTTCCTGCTGGTCACCGCGTACTGGATCGGGCCGTGGCTGGGCGTCGTGCTCGCCGACCGGCTGCTGAACAAGCCGCAGGGCGACGTGCTGGCCACGCTGACCGACCGCGGTCACCGCAACTGGGCCGGCCCGATCTCGATGGTCGTCGCCGGGGTCGTCTCGATCGCGCTGTTCTGCAACCAGACCGCGTACGTCGGCCTGCTGGCCCGCTCCCACCCGGGCCTCGGCGACCTCACCTTCGAGGTCGGCATCGCCCTCGCCTTCGGCCTGTACGCCCTGCTGCGGCCGGTCTTCGCCCGCCGCTGACCTTCGCCACCCGCACCCCCGGCGCGCTGGCGCCGGGGGTGCCGCGCGTCCCGCTCCGGGTAGGGGTCGGGCATGGCGATGCCCGCGGACGGCCATGTGCACAGCGAGTGGTCCTGGGACGCGCCGCTCGGCTCGATGGAGCGGACCTGCGCGCGCGCCGTCGAGCTGGGGCTGCCCGCGGTCGCGTTCACCGAGCACGCCGACCACACCGCCTGGACGGTCCGGCCGGAGGACGTCGGCGGGCACGAGCACCTGCTGCGGTGGGTCGGACCTTCCGGCGAGCTGACGCCGCCGCGGCTGGACGCCGCCGGCTACCTGGAGTGCGTGCAACGCTGCCGGGACCGGTTCCCGGACCTGGTCGTGCTGAGCGGCATGGAGGTGGGCGAGCCGCACTGGCACGGTGCGGCGGTCGCGAGCCTGCTCGCCGCCGGGCGGTTCGACCGGGTGCTCGGCTCGCTGCACTGCCTGGCGATCGGCGAGCGGTACGCCGAGCCGCCGGAGATGTTCCGGCACCAGCCCGCGGCCGAGGCGATGCGCGACTACCTGGCCGAGATCGTCCGGCTGATCACCGGCTCCGACGTGTTCGCGGTGCTGGCCCACATCGACTACCCGGTCCGGTACTGGCCGGCGACGGCCGGGCCGTTCGAGCCGGCCGCGTTCGAGGACGAGTTCCGGTACGCGCTGTCGGTCCTGGCCGGCACCGGCCGGGCGCTCGAGGTCAACACCCGGGTGCCGCTGCACCCGCAGATCGTGCGGTGGTGGCGGGAGGAGGGCGGCGACGCGGTCGCCTTCGGCAGCGACGCCCACGAGCCGCTCGCCCTCGCCGACGGGCTCGCGGACGCGGCCGCGATGGTCGAGGCGCAGGGCTTCCGGGCCGGGCGCCACCCGTACGACGTCTGGATCAGGGGGTGAGGACGATCCGCTGGTCGCTGCCGGTGTCCTTCCAGGCGGGCCGCCTCGTCGCCCCGCTGACCGCCCGCCTCGGCGCGGCCGACCGACGCCGACTCGGATCCCTGCTCGGCCGCCCGCTCTGACGGCCGGAACTGTCGGAGGGGGCGGGCAGGATCCGGGCCGTGGACGTCTTCGCGACCGGGCTGGTCTGGGCCCGGCAGGTCTGTCTGGCGCTGCCCGACGCGTACGAGGAGGAGGCCTGGGCCGGGACGCGGTGGATGGTGCGCCGGCGCACGTTCGCGCACCTGGTCGAGATCGTCGACGGATACCCGGCGGCGTTCTCGGCGGCCGCGGGCACCCGCGGACCGGCCACCCTCGTGACGCTGCGGCCGGACCCGGCCGAGCTCGCGGCCGTGCTGGCCGGGCCGGCGTCCTTCGGCCCGCTCTGGAACCGCGGGGACGTGGGCATCCGCCTCGACCTGCACCCGGACTGGGACGAGGTCGCCGAGCTGCTCCTGGACAGCTACCGGCAGCGGGCCCCCAAGGCCCTCCTCCACCGCCTCGACTGACCGGTCGCGGGTCAGCCGGCGAGCCAGCGCCGGGCGAGCAGGCGGGTCCGCCGGACCACTCGGTCGAGACCGTCCGGATGCTGGAACCGGGCGTACGCGGGCCACTCGGCGAGGAACACCGTGAGCTCCTCGGCCAGGACCGCCCGCCCGAGCACGGCCCGATCGCACCCGCGCGCGGTCGCGTACGCGTCGAGCAGGTCCGGCGGGACGACCGACCCGGAGGGCGTGGCCCGGACGCTGAGGAAGGCGAGGTCGGCCGAGGGCCGGCCGACGCCGGTCGACTGCCAGTCGCAGAAGGTCAGCGACCCGCCGTCGTGCAGCAGGTTGGCCGCGTGGCAGTCGCCGTGGGTGCGGACCGGCGGCAGCGCGGTCGTCGCCGCCCGCAGCCGCGCCCCGTCCGCGACGAGATCGTCCAACCCCGGAAGCCGCCCGGCCCAGAACCCGGTGTCCGCCGTGGATGGCCCCCCGCCCCCCGACCCACGGCGCGGAGCGGCCGAGTCCCTCCGGGTCCCACCCGGGTCCCCCGACCAGCGGCGGGCGACGGCCGGGTCCCCTGAGCCGCGGCGCAGAGCGGCCGGGTCCCGGGCGGCCCAGTACGGGTCGGCCGGGAGCGGGGCGTCGTGCAGGGCGGCCAGGTCCCGGCCGAGCCGCGCCCACAGGCCCGGTGACCACGAGCCGGCCTCGACCGGCCGGCCGGCCGCGCCGAGCAGGATCGCGACGCCTTCCGCGTCGTCGAGGAACCCGAGCAGCGGCGGCGTCCGTACCGGCGTGGTCGGCGCGAGCTCCCGGTAGAACCGCAGCTCCCGGCGGCCCGCCGCGAGCCCGGGCCCGGCCGTGGTGGTCTTCAGGTAGGCCGGATCCCCGGCCGCCGTCCGGACGGACCGGACACCGGCGCCGGAGCCGCCGGGGGACTCCGCACCGGAGAGGGCGGCCCGGAACTCGCCCAGCGCCCGCGCAAGCAGATCGCCGGGCGGGTCGGTACCTCTGCCCGGGTGATGTTCGTACATGTCCGAATGGACAGTAGACGGCCGCCCGGCCCGTCCCGGAGCATCCTTGCCACCGCTTGGGTGGAGGGGCACATGATCAACGCAGACGGTGCCGGCCACCGCCCGCGACGTGTGCTGATCGTCGACCACAATGCCGCGTTCGCCAGCCGGCTCCGGCTCGCCCTGACCGGCGTGGCCGACCTGGAGTGCGTCGGCGCCGCGTGCACCGCGGCCCAGGCGTACCCGGTGGTGGAGCGGACCGCCCCGGACGTCGTCGTGATCGACATGATGCTGCGCGGGCGCACCGGGCTGGCGCTGATCCGGCGGCTGCGGACCGAACACGGGCACCTCGCGCTGGTCGTCACCTCGACCTCGCCCGACCTGGGCAAGCTGATGGCCGCGACGGTCGCCGGCGCCAACGGGTTCGCGCCGAAGAAGGGCGCGACCGAGGAGCTGCTGTCGGTGCTGCGCTCGGCCCGCCCGGGGGCGATGTCGATCGCGCCGTCCCTGCTGCCGGCCGCCCGCGCGGGGGTGACGGACTGGTACCCGGGCCGGCTCACCGCCCGCGAGTCGCACGTCCTGGAGCTGCTGAGCCGCGGCGCCGGCGCCGCGGAGATCGCCCGGATCCTGACCATCTCGCCGGTCACCGCCCTCAGCCACCTCCGTTCCATCCGCGGCAAGCTCGGCGTGAGCACCGGGCCGGACGCGGTCGACCGGGCCCGGCAGCTGGGGCTGCTCGACCCGGCGCGGATCGCCTGAGCCGGGCTCGGCGGGGAGACTGAGCCGGGTTCGGCGGGGAGACCGAGCCGGGTTCGGCGGGGAGAGCTGAGCCGGTCGCGACCCGGGTAGGACCGACCGCGTCAGGGATCGACGGCGAAGGGCGCACGATGACGGCGAGCCCCGCGGGGACGATGCCGGCGGCCTTCCTCGGGCACGGCAACCCGATGAACGCGCTGGAGGTCAACCGCTACACCTCGGCCTGGAAGGCGTTCGGCCAGGCCGTGCCGCGACCGCGGGCGATCCTCGTGATCAGCGCCCACTGGTACATCAACGCCACCGCGGTGACCGCGATGCCGCGTCCGCGCACCATCCACGACTTCTACGGCTTCCCGCCGGAGCTGTTCGACGTGCAGTACCCGGCGCCCGGCCTGCCGGACCTGGCCGCCGAGATCAGCGACGTCGTGCACCCGACCTGGGTCGGCGCGGACGTCGACAGCTGGGGGATCGACCACGGCACCTGGTCGGTCCTGGTGCACGCGTTCCCGGACGCGTCGATCCCGGTCGTGCAGCTGAGCATCAACGCCGACAAGCCGCTGGACTACCACCTGGAGCTCGGGGCGACGCTGGCGCCGCTGCGGGAGCGCGGCGTGCTCGTGATCGCCAGCGGCAACGTCGTGCACAACCTGCGCGGGATGGACTGGGACCTCGCCGAGGACGGGTACGACTGGGCCCGCCGCTTCGACGAGGACGCCAAGGCCCGGATGCTCACCGATCCGACCGAGTTCGCGACGCTGGACGCGCACCGCGACTTCCGGCACGCGGTCCCGACCCCGGACCACTTCATCCCCGCGCTCTACCTGGCCGGGCTGGCCGGGACGACGGCGGCGCCGGACACCGACGTCCTCATCGACGGCTACCAGTACGGGTCGCTGTCGATGACGGCCTACACGCTCGGCCTGACCTGCCCGGCCCCGGGCGCCCCTGACGGCACCTGCGCCCCGCCGCCCGGACTCCCGGCCGACGCCTCCAACATCTAGGGTGTGTGTCTCTCAACTGGCGGTGGATGACGCCACCGGCGCCGGTGGCGGTGGATGACGCCACCGGCGCTGCCAGGCAGTTGAGAGACACGCCCTAGCGCCGGACGTACTCGAGGATGCGGCCGAGGTCGCGGAAGCCGACCGCGGCGTAGACCCGCTCGGCCATCGGGGTCGACTGCAGGCTCGCTGTCGTGCAGCCGCGGTCGCGGGCCTGGTGGACCTGCGCGGCCGTGATCGCGGTGCCGAGACCGCGCCGCCGGGCCGCCTCGACGGTCCCGACGTTGTAGATCCCGCAGTCGCCCGCGGCGTCGTAGGCCAGCGCGGCCGACAGGATCGCGCCCTGCTCCCGGGCAGCCAGGACGTGCAGCGCCGCGTGGTCGCCGTCGCGGAGGAAATCCGGGTCCAGCCCCTCGTACGCCAGGTAGTCCGCCCAGGACGCCGGTCCGAACGGGAGCTCCGGCCGGGGCACCCGGATCTCGTCGAGCGCGAGGCCCATGGCCCGGGTCGTGGTGTCCAGGACGTACCCGCGGCGCTCCAGCTCGGCCCGGACGACCGGGTCGCTCTCGTGCGTCCAGGCGGCGAAGGCGGTCACGCCGGCCTCCGCGTAGACGGCTTCCATCGCGTCCACGGCCGCGGCCGGCGCGCCGGGGGAGAGCAGCGCGTTGTTGTAGAACTCGCGCTCCGGCCCGGACGGGAAGACCGCCACGGCGACGCCGGGGAGCCGTTCCAGCGCGGCCGACTTCGCGGCCCGGGCGTACTCCCCCCAGGCGGCGAGCATCGTGTCGGTCCCGCGGCGGTAGAGATCGAGGTCGGTCATCATGCCGGCTCAGTGTCGCGAACCCGCGCGGCGTTACAGCGGCCCGTCGCCCCGGACGAGGGCGAGCAGGCCGGCGTAGTCCTCGCCGCAGGGCGAGCAGGCGTGCAGGTGCACGGCGCTGCCGGGGAAGCGCTGGTCCGGGTCCTCGCCCGCGGCGACCATCTCGGCGTTCGGCCCGGGCGCGGCCGAGCCGGCCGCAGCGTGATCATCGAGTTCGTGGTCGACGACGTCGACCGGCTGTACGCCGACCTGACCGGACAGCTCGACGGCCTGTCATGGCGCCGACCACGATGCCCTGGGGCAACCGGTCGCTCCTGATCCGCGACCCGGACGGCAACCTCGTCAACCTCTTCACCCCGATCACCCCGACGCCAAGCAGAAGTTCACCCGCTGACCCCGGCTCGGCGAGGTAGGAAGGCTTCCGCGACCTCGTCGGCCCGCAGGTGGCCCACTGCCACAACCTCGCGCACGAGGACCACGCCTCGGCCCCGCCGGTGTCAGTCGCCCGGCTTGCTGCCGTCGCCCTGGTGCCAGCCGAGCCACCATTCGCTGTCGGGTGGCTCGCCCGCGGTGTGCGCCAGGGAGCGCAGGGCCGCGGTGACCGGCGCGTGCCAGACCACCGGCATCGTGTCGACGATGCGGGCGAGCTCGGTCCGCCGGCGGCGGGTGATCTCGTCGACCAGATGCTCGCCGGACGACGTCAGCGTCAGCGTGACCTCGCGCCGGTCGGAGTCGGAGCGGCTGCGGCGGATGAGCCCCTTGCGGACGAGGCGGTCGCACATCCGGGTGCCGGTGGAGGGGTTGACGTTCAGCTCGGCCGAGATGTCGACGACCCGCTGCGGCCCGCGGGAGGCCAGCACGACCAGCGCCCGGTACTGCGGCAGTGTCACGTCCGAGTCCAGGTCGGCGAGCGAGCGGGCGGCGAGGCTGACCATGACCCGGCTGGCCGACAGCAGCGCGTCGACGACGTCGTCGCGTGGGGTGATGGCCGCCGGCGCCGGTGCCGGACGTTCGGACATGAGGTCATCATGGCGTACGCCGCCGCCCGGGTCGTGACGCTCGCCGGGAGCACCCTCGCGGGCTGCGACTCCGGTCCGGTCGCCGGTGCCGGACGTCCGGGCATGCGCCCATCATCGCGCCCGGCCCGGTCGATCGCGCGGCGCTCCGGGCGTCCTGGAAGGGCGTGGAACTGTCCGGACAGGCACCGATAGGTGTCCGATGCAAATATTCACCCAATCGGGGCTTATCGGGGACAGCCGACAGTGACTTACTGGTGCAGGGGAGCCGGGCCGGGGCGTCGGTCCGGCGGTGGGAGAGCATCTCAATCTGGGGGATCAGATGGGGAAGACGACGTCGGTCGCCTTGATCGACGATCATCAGACGCTCCTTGATCTGCTGAGTTTCGCGATCGAGGCGGAGGACGACCTCGCGGTCGTCGGGACGGCGACGACCGCGGCGGAGGGGCAGCGGCTGGTCGAGCGCACCCGTCCCGATGTGGTCCTGCTCGACTTCGTCCTGCCGGACCGGGACGGCCTGGCGGTCGCCGCCGTTCTCGCCCGCGACCACCCGGGCACCCGGGTGGTGATGCTGACCGCCGCCCAGGACGCCGACCTGATCACCCGGGCCGCCGCCGTCGGTGCCGCCGGCTTCGTGATGAAGTCCGGTTCGCTGGTGCAGGTCCTGAACACGATCCGGTCGGCCCGGACGGGCTCCATGATCGTGGATCCGGTCTTCCTGGCGATGCTCGGCCGGCCCGACCGGCGGCCGGCGGACGGGTCGCCGCCCGGGCCGATGCTGACCCCTCGCGAGCTCGACGTCGTGGAACTCCTCGGTCGCGGGAAGGACGCCCGCACGATCGCCCGCGAGCTCTCGATCAGCCTGAACACGTGCCGCGGCTACGTGAAGAACGCGCTCGCCAAGCTCGACAGCCACTCCCAGCTCGAGGCTGTGGTCAAGGCCCGCCAGCTGGGGCTGCTCCGCGGTTCGGACCGGATACCCGCGGCCGGATAGCCGGGAGCTGCGGGTCGCTGCGCCCTCAGCGGAAGAAGTGGGTCGTCGGGCGTTCGAGCCGCTCGCCGTCGAGGACGTGGTCGATCCTCTCGTTGTAGAAGGCGATCATGCCGGCGACGGGCAGCAGCTGCCGGGTCGGGAAGTCGTACGTCCAGGCCAGGTCGGCGTGCGCGGTCCCTCCGATGTGGACGGACCAGTAGCCGGTCGTCCTTCCCTTGTAGGGACATTCGGTGACGGTGTCGCTGGGCAGCAGGTGCTCGAAGCGGACGTCGGTGCGCGGGACGTAGTAGCGGGTGGGCAACCCGGTCTCGAACACGAACACCGGCGAGGCCGTCTCGGCGAGCACGACGCCGTCGAGCTCGACGCGGACGAGCCGGCTGGAGCGGATCGCGTCCACCCGGACGTACGGGTTGCGGGGGTGGACGAAGACTTGCTCGTCCTCCTCGTACCAGGCGTCGAGCGCGGCCCAGTCGAACCGGACCGTGCCGGCGAGACCGGCGAGGGCGTCGTCCCGGTAGACGCGGGCGGCTCCGGGTCGGGTGAGATCGCCGACCCGGAGCCCGTACAGGTGCGCGGTGCCGCGCCTGAGCCGCTGGGGATGCTGCTCGTCGACGAGGACCGAGGCGTCGACGTCGGCCAGCGGGACGTAGTACTGCGGGTAGTTCGGCCACTCCCAGACGTAGAGCGCGCGGGTGTGTCCAGGACCGTGCGGTTGGCCAGGGTCGCCCGTACCCGCCGGGGGGCCGGCTCGATCTGGTCGGTCGACGCGATCATCCGGGGGTAGTCCGGCATCGGGCTCTCCTGGGTGCGAGGGCGCCCGGGACCAGGTGGCCCCGGAGCTGTCCAGCTGGATGTAGTAAACGGTGCGGCCGGGGCTGGTCCCGCGCCGCAGCGGGAACGTCGCGGTGCTCCACGGCACTGCGGATGCAGACCGTCGACCCGCCGCCGGAGGCGGACGCCGCGGACGCGGCGACGGTGAGCGGTACGGCGGTCGCCAGCGCGACGACAGCAGCGACGGGGATGAGCGACCACGGCCTGAACCTGGGATGCTCGCCGCTGTGATCGACGCGCTGCGCACCCCGGAGGACCGCTTCCGTGACCTCGCCGGCTGGGACCACCCGCCCTCGTACGCGGAGGACCTGCCGGGCTACGAGGGTCTGCGGGCCCACTACGTCGATCTCGGGCCGCGCGACGCCGAGCACACCTACCTGCTCCTGCACGGCGAGCCGACCTGGGCGTACCTCTACCGCAAGATGATCCCGATCTTCCTCGACGCCGGCGGGCGGGTGGTCGCGCCGGACTTCCTCGGCTTCGGCCGGTCGGACAAGCCGGTCGAGGAGTCCGTCTACACGTTCGACTTCCACCGCGACTTCCTGCTCCGGTTCGTCGAACGCCTCGACCTGACCGGCATCACGCTGGTCGTGCAGGACTGGGGCGGGCTGCTCGGGCTGACGCTGCCGATGGACGCCGGGTTCGCCCCGCGGCTGCGGCGGCTGCTGGCGATGAACACCGGCCTCGCCGTGGGGACGTCGCCGGGCCCGGGCTTCCAGGAGTGGCGGAACTACGCCGCGACCCACCCGGACCTCCCGGTCGGCGGCCTGCTCCGGCGAGCCGTCCCGGAGCTGTCCGACGGCGAGGTGGCGGCGTACGACGCGCCGTTCCCGGACGTCACGTACAAGGCCGGGGTGCGGGCGTTCCCGAAGCTGGTGATGACCGCGCCGGACATGCCCGGGGTCGAGGTCTCCCGGGCGGCCGAGGGATTCTGGGCCGGCTGGGACGGACCGAGCCTCCTCGCCGCCGGCGCCCAGGACCCGACCCTCGGCGTGCCGGCGATGCGGACGCTGCGCCGGACCGTACGGGGCGCGCCGGACGTGCTGGTGCTACCGGAGGCCGGCCACTTCATCCAGGAGCAAGGCGAGGTCGTGGCCCGCGCCGCGCTCGCTCATTTCGGCTCCGCGTCCGGGTGATCGGCGTGCTCGTGGTGGCTCTGGTGTGCTCGGCCGGTGGGCTGGAGGCGTTGCGGCGGGCGCTCGCGCCGCTGCCGGCCGACTTCACCGGCTGCGTCGTGATCGTGCAGCACCAGCCGCCGCACGCGGACCGCGACCTGCTCGCGTCGCTGCTGCGGCGGCGTACGCGGCTGCCGGTCGAGGTCGCCATCGACGGTGCGCCGCTCCGGCGGGGCATGGTCCTGGTCGTCCCGCCCGGCCGGCACGCGCTGATCGACCGGGACGAGCGGATCGTGCTGATCCCGGCCGGGCCGGTGCCGCCGCCGCGTCCGTCCGGCGACCTGCTGCTGACCACGCTCGCGCTGGCCGTCGGGCCGCGAGCGGTCGCGGTCGTGCTGTCCGGCACCGGGCGGGACGGCGCGACCGGGGCGAGCGCGGTGCACCGGTTCGGCGGGACCGTGATCGCCGCGGACGAGGCCAGCTCGGCCCATTTCGGGATGCCGGGGGAGACGATCGGGCGGGACGACGCCGTCGACCACGTGCTGCCGGTCGACGACATCGCCCCGCTGCTCACCCGCCTCGCGTCGCGCTAGGGCGTCACGTCCCGAACGCCGGGTCGAAGGGCACGTGGTCCGACGCGCAGACCGTGCCGCGGGCCGGCGTACGGAGCCGGACCAGGTAGTCGGTCATCGCCGCGTTCACGCAGGCGCTCGGGTTGTTCGCGGTCAGGTGCCCGGGCCCGTCCTGGACCAGCAGCACGGCGTTGCCCAGCCGGCGCTGCGCGATCTGTGCGCTCACCAGCGGCGTGTTCGGCTCGAACCGCAGGCTGACCAGCAGGATCGGAGTGCGGGTGACCGCGCCCCAGGGCCCGGAGTAGCGGACGGCGCTGCGGGCCGGCCAGGACGCACAGGGCGCGCCGTTGACCCAGCCGAACGCGGTGCCGCCGATCCGGCTGATCGCGGTGAGCCGCCGCACCACGCCCGGCCACTGCGCGGCGGTCTGCCGGGACGGCGCGTCGGCGCAGGTCAACGCCACGTTCTGCTCGAACGCGAGCCGGAAGGCGTCGGAGGTGATGTCGGCGCCGAGCTGCTTGAGCACCGACCCGTCACCCTCGATCGCCAGCTCCAGCGGCACGCTCGCGTCCGGCCAGTCCCGCGGGAACGCCGGGATGACGAACTTCGCCAGCGTGATCGCCTCGCCGTACGTCAGCGGGCCGGCCGTGGTGGCCATCGGCGCGCGCTTCAGCCGGGCCAGGAACGCGTCGATGCGCGGCCCCACCGGGCCCTGCCCGGCCATCGCGCACCGCTGCGGACCGGCCGCCTCGCAGGCAGCCACGAACGTGTCCCAGACCAGGTCGGTGTCGGTGAGCCCGTTGGCCAGCGCCGCCGCCGTCCCCCGGTTGTACGGGATCGGGTCGACGACGCCGTCCAGCAGCATCGCCCGGACCCGGTCCGGGAAGATGTTCGCGTACGTCTGGCCCATCAGCGTGCCGTTGGACTCGCCGAAGAACGTCAGCCGGCGGTCGCCGACGAGCGCCCGCAGGTGGTCGAGGTCGCGGACCTGGTCGGCCATCGAGATGTGCTCGAGCAGGGCGCCGTTGCGCTGCCCGCAGCGGGCCGCCAGCGCGACCGTCCGGGCCAGGTAGCGGCGCTCGTCGGCGCGGGTCGTCGGCACGACCAGGTCGCCCCAGAAGGCGGCCCGCTCGGCCGGGCCGGCGAAGCAGCTCACCGGCGCGCTGCGGCCGCTGCCGCGCGGGTCCCAGCCGACGATGTCGAACCGGCCCTCGGTCCGGGCGTCGAGCTCGGCACCGCGGTTGGTCACCTCGTCCACGCCGGAGTCGCCGGGCCCGCCCGGGTTCACCAGCAGCGAGCCGATCCGGTGTGCGGGGTCGCCGGCCAGGTGCCGG
Source organism: Mycobacteriales bacterium (assembly GCA_035995165.1). Lineage (NCBI taxonomy): Bacteria > Bacillati > Actinomycetota > Actinomycetes > Mycobacteriales > Mycobacteriales bacterium. The sequence continues at coordinate 10,927 of DASYKU010000048.1, read as the reverse complement.
GCGACGGCCAGCCGGATGGTGGCGCCGTGCGGACGGGCCCAGTCCAGCGGGACCGGTACGGACGCGCACTCCACTCGCTCGCCGCAGGGCGCCCAGGCGATCCGCTGGGTGGGCGCCGCCTCGGCGGCGGCCGGGGCGAGCACGGCGGCGCCGAGCCCGGCCGCCAGCACGGCGACGACGACCCGCCTCGCGGTGGGTGGGAGGAACGAGGACATGGGACCCCCTGGTCGGGCCTGCACCCCGGCACCGGCCGAGGACGACCCCGGCGGGGCCGCGGTCCCACCGTCGCGGCGCCGGAAGCTCGCTGACAGGGGGCGTACCCGTCGCCGCCGGGGCCGGGTTTCTGGTCGTCAGGAAGTGCTTTCACCGGAAATCGACGCGGTTACGGTCGGGACATGACCGCGACCGTGTCCCCGGCTCCGGCAAGACCGGGCGCTCGCCCTCGACTTCTGCCGGGAAGACCTGCACCGCGAGCTCGACCTGACCCCGGCGCCCGAGACCATCGACCTCTGCGGCCGCATCCGCACTCGGTCCCCGGTCTGAGCCGGATCAGGTGAGGGGGCCGCCGGCGTGGGCGGCGTGCACGGCCCGGACGACGGCCTCGGGCGGACTGTGCTTGGGCACGTAGCCGAGCGCGCCGGCGTCCAGGGCGAGCTGGACCCGGTGCCCGCTGCCGTACGCCGTGAGAATGACGATCTTGAGACCGGGATGCAGGGCCATCAGGTGCCGGGTCGCGGCGATGCCGTCGAGCTTGGGCATGCCGATGTCCATCAGCACGACGTCCGGCGCCAGCGCGAGGGCCAGCTCGACCGCCTGCTCGCCGTCCTCGGCCGTGCCGATCACCTCGACATCGGGGATGGTGTCGAACAGCTGCACCAGACCCTGCCGGATGACCACGTGGTCGTCCACGATCAGCAGCCGCACGGTGCTCCCCGATGTCCCTGTCATACCGGGATCTGGCGCCGCCGACCGGTGCGGGACGCGATGCTCCAGCATGTCCTCGATGCCCCCTTCAGGTGACCCGTGCGAACCCCGACACCGGCTGCGGGGGGCTCCACCGCCGGCGTGGGCAACGCTCTTGCCTGCCAGGATGTACCCAGCGCGCGGCGTTCGCACTCGCCGCGCCGATCCGGAATTCGCCTGGGAACACGGCGAAACCGGGAAGGAACACGGCGTACGGAAACAGACATTGTCCGACGACCCGGCGGTCGGGCGGCAGGCCGGCGGACGTTGTCCTCTCCCCGTAAGCTCGTCGTACAATCGGGCATCGGACAATGTCGAGTGCGGGCCGCGGACCCCGACCCGGAGGCCAGCCGGGCCCGGTCGCTGGCCAACCACCCGATCGGCCGGATCTCGACCGCGGACGAGATCGCCCGCGCGATCGTCTTCCTGGCCGCGCCGGACTCCGCCGCGATCACCGGCACCGTCCTCGGCGTGGACGGCGGCTACCCGGCCCGCTGACCGTAGCTTGTCCGCCTCCGTCATCTCTCTGTACAGTAAAGCTGAACAGCCGGTGGCGGGTTCCGCGTCCGTCGCCCGATCCGACGGCGCCGGGAGGCCCGGACCGCCGGGTGTCCGGGGACGCGTCCCCGGACGAGCGAGGGGGAGCCATGAGCCAGGCGATCGCGGACGACGGCACGGGCGCCGTACCCGTTGCGGCCCCTCGTGCCACGGTGTCCGGCTCCGTCGCCACACTGGTACCCATGGACCATCTCGGCGAGCGCCTCAAGGGCCTCCGCAAGAACGCCGGCCTCAGCCTGCGGGAGCTCGCGCGCCAGGCCGAGGTGTCGCCGTCGCTGGTCTCCCAGATCGAGAACGGCAAGTCCCGCCCGTCGGTCTCGACCCTCTACAGCTTCGCCCAGCTGCTCAACGTCAGCGTGGACGAGCTGTTCGACACCGACGAGGCGGCGGCCAAGGTCCCGGCGGCCGAGGCCCCGAGCGGCGTGCACGATCCCGCGAACGCCTGGCACCCCTCGGAGTACGCGACCCGCATCTCGGTCGTGCACCCCTCCCACCGGGCCCACCTGCGGATGGCCGAGGGCGTGGACTGGGAGCGGCTGGCCGCCACCCCGGAGCGGGACGTGAACTTCATGAAGATCACGTACGCGCCGGGCGCCGCCGGCAACGCCGACGGCACGCTGATCGCCCACGACGGCTACGAATACGGCTACGTGCTCGCGGGCATGGTCGAGGTCACCGTCGGCAACGAGGTCTTCGTGCTGCACGAGGGGGAGTCGCTCGGGTTCGACTCGACGATCCCGCACATCCTGCGCAACATCGGCGACACCGACTTCCAGGGCCTCTGGTTCGTGCACGGCAGCGGACACGCGTCGCACTGACCGCCCGGCCGGAGCGCGTTGCCGATTCGTTACGGCAATGCTGTTCAGCGCCTTGTCAGCTGTTCACGACGCCTTGTACAGTCACGCTCAACAGTGACCCCGGCCACACGGATGTGGCGACGGCACATGTGAGGTGACGATGTCCGACACGGACACGGCCCGCCCGGCTCTCTCCCCAGGACCGCGGCTGGCGGTCTCCAAGGGTCTGATGACGATCGGGAGCGCGACGGTCCTGCTGTTCGTCGTCAGCGCGCTGGCGGCGCACTCCAGCGTCTCGCCGACCTCGTTGCGCAGCATGCTGCAGATCGCCGCGGTGCTCGCGGTCGCCGGGCTCGGCCAGATGCTGGTCATCCAGCAGGGCGGCATCGACCTGTCGGTGGCCGGCGCCATGTCGATGGCGGTCGTCGTGGTCACCCACATCCCGGACGGGAACAACGGCAAGCTGGTGCCGGCGGTCCTGGTCGCGCTGCTGTTCGCACTCGGCGCGGGCGTGCTCAACGGGTTCCTCGTCGGCGTCCTGCAGCTGAACGCGATCATCGCCACGCTCGGCACCAACGCCCTGCTGTACGGGGCGGATCTGAGCATCTCCGGCGGCCGGCCGCGGATCACCACGAAGCTGCTCGCCTCGGTCACCGGCGGCACCAGCGCGGGGATCCCGCACGCGGTCTGGTTCGCCCTCGGCGCCCTGGTCGTGGTCTCCGTGCTGGTCCGCAGGACGGTGGCCGGGCGGCGGTTCGAGGCGATCGGGGCCAACCCCCGTGCGGCCCGGGTCGCCGGCCTGCGGGTGCGCGGCCACCAGGCCTCGGCGTACCTGTACGCACAGGTTCTCTACTGCCTGGCCGGCGTCATGCTGGCCGGCATCACGGCCCAGCCGAGCGCCTTCGAGGGCGACAGCTTCCTGCTCATCTCGGTCGCCGTCGTCGTGCTCGGCGGGACCTCACTGCTCGGCGGCCGCGGCTATCCACTCGCGACGGTCGTGGCCGCGATCTTCCTCGAGCAGCTCGTGCAGTTCGTCGTCGCGCTGGGCGTCTCCACGGCCGTCCAGACCATCGTCCAGGCGGTCGCCCTCGCCATCGGCGTCTCCCTCTACACCGTCAACTGGAAGGCCCTGCGGTCCCGGCGGCCCGGCCTGCGAGGCACGCCCGCCCCCGCCTGACCGGTCCGCCCGCACTCCCGCTGTCCCCGACGGCGCGACAGCTCTGTCGTGCTCACAGGAAGGAACGTTCCCCGATGAAGCTCCGCAGAGTTCTCCCCGGCCTGGCCGCGGCCGGCGTCGTCGTGCTGACGGTGTCCGCGTGCGGCAACGGCTCGGGCACCGGTGGCGGTGGTGGCAGCAGCGACGGCGCGGTCACGCACGTCGCCGGAGCGCCCGACTGGTGCGGCACGAAGAAGATCACCTTCGCGTTGCTCGACGGCTTCGGCGGCAACAGCTGGCGGCTGGTCACCACGGCGTCCGGCAAGGACGAGGCGGCCAAGTGCCCCAGCGTCACCGACTTCAAGTACGCCGACGGCCAGGGCAACACCCAGAAGGCCAGCTCCGACATCAAGGGCCTGGCCTCCAGCGGCGTGGACGCGATGGTCGTGTTCCCCGACGCCGGCAAGGCCGTGCTGCCGGCGCTGACCGCCGCGTACAAGGCCGGCGTGGTGACCGTGCCCTACCGGGTCGACCCGGGCGGCAAGGCCGACGAGAACTACGACGCCTGGATCGGCGACGACTTCGCGCACGACGGCGTGAACTGGGCGACCTGGATCAAGAAGAACGTCCCCGGCGGCGGCAACATCCTGTTCATGGGCGGCCCGGCCGGCAACAGCCAGAGCATCGCCGAGTACAACGCGCTGAAGGAGAACCTGGACTCCTCGTACACGTTCATCGGGCAGACGCCGTTCGTGCCGACGGACTGGGACCCCACCAAGACCCAGACGCTGCTGTCGGCGGCCATCGCGAAGTACCGGAAGATCGACATCATCGTCTCCGACTTCGGGCCGACGCTGGTGAGCTCGCTGCACCTGTTCCCGGACAGCGGCCGGCCGATCCCGGCGCTGGCCACCTCCGACGGCAACTCGCTGAGCTGCTTCTGGCAGGCGCAGCAGAAGACCCACCCGTTCAAGATGGTCACGGTCACCACCGGCAACGACAACGTCCGGCTGGCGGTGGACTACGCGGTGGCCAAGGCGACCGGCGGAAAGCTGCCGACCGCGACGAGCTTCCAGGGTCCCGTCTTCGAGGACTCCGTCAGCGGCCAGCCGCACCCGGTGACCTGCCGCTCGGACCTGCCCGGTGACGTGTACCTGTCCGCGCAGATGCCCGGCGACCAGCAGGCGCAGCTCGGCAAGTGAGCGAACGGCCCGGCGCCGCCGACGGCGCCGGGCCGGCTGCGAACCCTGAACACGGTGAGCGGACGGGCCGGCGCGGCGGCGTCTGGACCGGAGCGCCCGCCGGCGTCCGCAGGTGGGTGCGGAGGGAAGACGCCGCCGGAGGCGCCGGGCCGGGAGCGAACCAATGAACGGAGCACGCGATGAGCGGATCGACGATGACGGCGACGCGGCCGGCCACCCTGGAGATGACCGGGATCTCCAAGCACTTCGCGGGTGTCGCCGCGCTGACCGACGTCTCGGTCAGCGTGCTGTCCGGCGAGGTGCACGCCGTCCTCGGCGAGAACGGCGCGGGCAAGTCCACGCTGATGAACATCGCCTCCGGCACGCTGGTGCCCGACGCCGGCACGATCTCCGTCGGCGGCGAGACGGTCACCTCGCTGACGCCGAGCGAGGCCACCGCCCGCGGGATCGCGATCGTGCACCAGCACCCGGCCGTGCTGCCGGACATGACGGTCCGGGAGAACCTGGAGGTCGCCCTGCCGGCCGCGGTGTTCCGGTCCGGCTCCCGCGCGGAGGTCGTCGACCGGCTGCTGAAGCGGGTCGAGCTGACCGTCGACCCGCACGACCGGGTCGACACGCTGACCGTGGCCCAGCGGCACATGCTGGAGATCGCGAAGGCGTTCGCGGTCTCGCCGACGCTGCTGATCCTGGACGAGCCGACCGCACCGCTCTCCGGTGCGGCGGTCGAGCTGTTCTTCCGCCTGCTGCGTGAGCAGGTCGCCGCGGGCACGTCGGTCATCTACATCACCCACCGGATGGCCGAGGTCCGCGAGCTCGCCGACCGGGTCACCGTGCTGCGCGACGGCCGGGTCCGCGGCACCGCCCGGGTCAGCGAGGTCTCGGACCAGGAGCTCCTGGCGCTGATCCTCGGCCGGCAGCTCGACTCGACGTTCCCGCCCAAGTACGACGGCGACGGGGAGACCAGCCTGCGGATCGCGGACCTGGCCGGTCCCGGCTTCACCGGCGTCTCCGCGTCGGCGCAGCGGGGGCAGATCGTCGGCCTGGCCGGCGTGGTCGGCAACGGCCAGAGCAGCCTGCTGCGCGCGCTGGCCGGGCTCGACCCGTTCACCGGCACCGTGACCGTCGGCGGCCGCGAGCTGACCGCGCGGGACCTGCGGCACCGGGCCGCGTTCATGCCCTCGGACCGGCACGGCGAGGGCCTCATGATGAGCCTGTCCGTACGGGAGAACGCGGCGATCTCGGCGCTGCAGCGGTTCACCCGCGGCGCGCTGGTGAGCCGGGACCGCGAGCGCGAGGACGTCAGCGCCTCGCTGTCGGCGCTGTCGGTCCGGGCCCCGTCGCTGGAGGCGCCGATCTCGACGCTGTCCGGCGGCAACCAGCAGAAGGTCGTGATCTCCCGGGCGCTGCTGTCCGAGCCGGCGGTCCTGCTCGCGGACGAGCCGACCCAGGGCGTCGACGTCGGCGCCCGGGCCGAGATCTACGGGATCCTGCGGGACGCCTCGGCCCGCGGCGTCCCGGTCGTGGTGGCGTCCTCGGACGCCAAGGAGCTGGAGGGCCTCTGTGACGAGGTGCTGGTGATGTCGCGCGGCCAGGTCGTGGTGACCCTGCGCGGCGACGAGGTCACCGAGGAACGCATCGTCGGCGCCGCGGTCAGCTCCCGGACCGAGGTCGCGAGCGTCCCGAAGGAGCTGCGGCAGTCCAAGGCTCAGGGCGTCCGCCGGTTCCTGCAGGGCGACTACGCGCCCTCCGCGCTGGTGGCGCTGGTGATCGTGGTGCTGGCGGCGATCCTGGCCGCCCGCAACGAGAGGTACCTGTTCAACTTCAACGTCGCCACCCTGCTCACCGCGGCGACCGCGCTCGGCTTCATCGCGCTGGGGCAGAACATCGCGCTGCTCACCGGCGGGATCGACCTGTCCGTCGGCCCACTGGCCGGGTTCCTGGTCGTGGTCGCCTCGTTCTTCGTCAACGACGGCAGGTCGGCCGGCATCGTGATCGCGGGGCTGGTGCTGATGGCCGTGGTCGCGGCCCTGTCCGGGCTGGTCAACGGGTCGCTGATCCGGTTCGCGCGGTTCACGCCGATCGCCGCGACGCTGGTGCTCTACATCGGCTTCGGCGGGCTGGCGTTGCTGCTGCGCCCGGAGCAGGGTGGCTTCATCACCCAGGGCTTCCAGGACTTCGTCAACCGGGCCGCCGGGCCGCTGCCGCTGGCCTTCGTCGTGCTGGTCGTCGTGACGCTGGTGCTGGAGTTCCTGCTGCGCCGGACGGCCTGGGGCTGGCGGCTGCGGGCGGTCGGCTCCAACGAGGCGGCCGCGCGCAGCATCGGCATCAACGTCAGCCGTACGGTGATCGGCGGCTACGTCGCGACCGGCCTGTTCGTCTTCCTCGGCGCGATCATGCTCATGGGCCAGTACGGCATCGGTGACCCGGCCCAGGGCTCCACGTACACGCTGTCCAGCATCACCGCGGTCGTGCTCGGCGGCACCAGCCTGCTCGGCGGCCGCGGCACCTTCCTCGGCCCGCTGCTCGGCGCCGTCCTGCTCCAGCAGGCGCTGAACGCGACGGTCTTCCTCGACCTCGGGACCGTCTACCAGTACTACTTCCAGGGGGTCCTCATCCTGGCCGCCGCCATTCTCTACACGGTGGGCAAGGTCCGCCGCCGCCAACGTGCCGCGGACGCCGCGCTGGACGTCTGAGCGCCCCCACCCGTTCTCGAGAGAGGCCCGCCATGCCCAGCAGCACAGCCACGTTCGGCACGAACGCCGTCGACTGGGAGGACCGCATCCAGTTCGCCCGGCTGCGCGCGGAGCGGCTCGCCCGGCTGCGCGCACAGCTGGAGCGCTCCGAGCTGGGCGCCGTGCTGGCCTTCGACTTCGCCAACATCCGCTACATGTCCGCCACCCACATCGGCACCTGGGCGATGGACAAGCTGATCCGGTTCGCGCTGCTGACCCGGACGACCGACCCGATCGTCTGGGACTTCGGCTCCGCGGCCAAGCACCACCAGCTGTACGACCCGTGGCTCTCGACGACCGGGAGCCTGGCCGACGCCGACCTGGAGGCGCCGCACCACAACGGCACCCGGCCGCGGCGGGAGAGCGGCGCCCGGGCCGGGATCTCCACCCTGCGCGGCGCCTTCCATCCCGACGCCGGGATCGCCGAGGAGCTGGCGCAGAAGATCAAGCGCGAGCTGGAGAAGTTCGGCGTCGCCGACGAGCCGCTCGGCGTCGACGTGGTCGAGCTGCCGATCCTGTTCGCACTGCAGAAGGCCGGGATCACCGTCGCCGACGGTCAGCAGGTCTTCATGGAGGCGCGGCGGGTGAAGACCCAGGACGAGATCTCACTGCTGACCCAGGCCGCCTCGATGGTCGACGCCGCGTACGACGAGCTGTACCAGTTCCTGCGCCCGGGCGTCCGCGAGAACGAGGCCGTCGGCCTGGTCGCCAAGACCCTCTACGACCTCGGCTCCGAGTACGTCGAGGGCGTCAACGCGATCTCCGGCGAGCGCTGCTCGCCGCACCCGCACGTCTACTCGGACCGGGTCATCCGCCCCGGCGACCCGGCCTTCTTCGACATCCTGCACAGCTACAACGGCTACCGGACCTGCTACTACCGCACGTTCGCGATCGGGTCGGCGTCCCGGGCCCAGAACGACGCGTACGTCCGGTCCCGGGAGTACATGGACCGGGCCATCGCGAAGGTCCGGCCGGGCGCGACGACCGCGGACATCGTGGCGGAGTGGCCGCGGGCGCAGGAGTTCGGCTTCCCGGACGAGGAGGCGGCCTTCGGCCTCCAGTACGGCCACGGCGTGGGACTGTCCATCTGGGAGAAGCCGATCTTCTCCCGGCTGGTCTCGCTGGAACACCCCGAGGTGCTGGAGGAGGGCATGTTCTTCGCGCTGGAGACGTACTGGCCCTCGGCCGACGGGGTCGGGGCCGCGCGGATCGAGGAGGAACTGGTGGTGACCGCGACCGGCTGCGAGGTGGTGACCAAGTTCCCGGCCGAGGACCTGCTCGTGGCCGGGCAGCGCTACTACGGCGTCGGCGGCCAGCTGTCCACGCTGCGGGAGGCGCAGTCCCACCTGAACACCGCGGCGGGCCGTGGTGAGCACTGAGCTGATGCGGGCAGCGGTGTACCACGGCGCGAAGGACGTCCGGCTCGAGGAGCTGTCCCGACCCCGGCCGGGCGCGGGCGAGGTGCTGCTGCGGGTGCTGCGCTCGGGCATGTGCGGCACCGACGCGACCGAGTGGAAGGCCGGCCCGCGGACGTTCCCGGTGGCGCACAGGCACCCGGTCACCGGGCACCAGGGGCCGATGGTCCTCGGCCACGAGTTCGTCGGCGAGGTCGTCGAGCGCGGGGCAGCCGCGACGACCGAGCTGGGTGCGGTCGCCGCCAGCGGGGCCGGTGTCTCCTGTGGACGGTGCGACCGCTGCCGGCAGCACCGGACCAATCTCTGCCGGTCGTACTACACGCTCGGCCTGAACACCGCCGGCGGCATGGCCGAGTACGTCGCGGTGCCGGAGTCCACGCTCGTCCCGGTCCCGGCCGGGCTGAGCCTCGACGCCGCCGGGCTGGCCCAGCCGCTCGCGGTCGGCCTGCACGCGGCCCGGCGCTCCGGCGCCGCCGACGGCGACAAGGTCGTGCTGATCGGCGCCGGCGCGATCGGCACGTTCGTGCTGGCCGGCCTGACGCACCTGGCCGACGTGGACCTGACCGTCGTCGACTTCCCGGGATCGCGGCTGGAGCGGGCGCTGCGGCTGGGCGCCACCCGGGTGGTCCCGGTCGGTGCGGACGGGGTATCCGGCGCCGACATCGTGATCGAGGCCAGCGGGGCCGACGGGCAGCTGGACGCCGCGATCGGGCTGGCCCGGCCCGGCGGGACCGTGCTGCAGGTGGGCATCCCGGCCGCGCCGCAGCCGATCGACGTACACACGCTGGTGTTCCGGGAGATCGGCATCCGGACCACCCTGGCCCACGTCTGCGGCGATGACCTCGCCCCCGCGCTCGACCTGCTGACCCGCACGCCGCTGGCGGCCGAGCTGCTGGAGGGCGTGCACCCGCTCGGCGCGCTGGCCGGCCAGCTGGACCGGCTCGCCGGCGGGCAGCTGGAAGGCAAGGTTCTCTTCGACCCGACCCTGGAGGGATGAGATGAAGGCAGCGGTCTTTCACGGCGAGCACGACGTCCGCGTCGAGGAGGTGACCGACCCGGGTCCGCCCGGCGCCGGCCAGGTGCTGCTGCGGCCGCTCTGGTGCGGGATCTGCGGCACCGACCTGCACGAGTACGCGATGGGCCCGATCGTCATCCCGGACAAGCCGCACCGCCTCAACGGATCCCAGCTGCCGCAGGTGCTCGGGCACGAGTTCTCGGCCGAGGTGCTGGAGGTCGGCCCGGACGTCGGCGCCGTCTCGCCCGGACAGCGGGTCTCGGTCATGCCACTGCTGTTCTGCGGCACCTGCTGGTACTGCCGGCGCGGGCTCAACCACCTCTGCCTCTCGATGGCCTGCATCGGCCTGAGCTACGACTGGGGCGGCATCGCCGAGCGCGCGATCGTCCCGGCCACCCACGTGACCCCGCTGCCGGACGGCGTGAGCGACCTGCAGGGCGCGCTGGTCGAGCCGGCCGCGGTGGCCGCGTACGGGGTGGACGTGGCCCGGGTCCGCGCCGGCGACACCGTGCTCGTCACCGGGGCCGGGCCGATCGGCGCGCTGGCCGCGCTCTACGCGGCGTCGCTGGGCGCCCGGGTGGTCGTCTCCGAGCTCAACCCGGTCCGGGGCGCCCTGGCCCGCAGCCTCGACGTCGGCGACGTGCTCGACCCGACCCAGGTCGACGTGGTGGCCTGGCTGCGGGAGCGGACCGAGGGCGTCGGCGCGGACGCGGTCATCGAGTGCTCGGGCAACGAGCGGGCCCTGCAGACGGCGCTGGACGCGGTCCGCTCGGCCGGCCGGATCTCGCAGACCGGGCTGCACACCAAGGCCGCATCGATCGAGCCGATGAAACTGTCCGAACGCGACATCGCGCTGGTCGGCACCTGGTGCTACCCGGTCACCGACTGGCCCCGGATCGTCGACCTGATCGCGCGCGGCCGGCTGCCGGTGGAGAAGGTGGTCACCGCGCAGGTGCCGATGGTCGACATCGTCGAGCGCGGCTTCGAGGTGCTGCTCTCGCCGAGCGGTGACCAGGTCAAGGTGCTCGTGGCGGCGGCCCGGTGAAGGCGCTGCGGTACGCGGGGCGCGGCCGGGCCGAGGTGGCCGAG
>DASYKU010000047.1 GCA_035995165.1 Mycobacteriales bacterium | reverse complement strand
GCCACGGACGTCGAGACCAAGGAGCAGATCGCCGCGACCGCGTCGATCAGCGCCGCCGACGCCACCGTCGGGGAGATCATCTCCGAGGCGATGGACAAGGTCGGCAAGGAAGGCGTCATCACCGTCGAGGAGAGCAACACCTTCGGCCTCGAGCTCGAGCTCACCGAGGGCATGCGCTTCGACAAGGGCCACATCTCGGCCTACTTCGTGACCGACAACGAGCGCATGGAGACCGTGCTCGACGACCCGTACATCCTGGTCGTCAACTCGAAGATCTCCGCGGTCAAGGACCTTCTCCCGATCCTGGAGAAGGTCATGCAGTCGGGCAAGCCGCTCGTCCTGATCGCCGAGGACGTCGAGGGTGAGGCCCTCGCGACCCTGGTGGTCAACAAGATCCGTGGCACCTTCCGCTCGGTCGCCGTCAAGGCCCCGGGCTTCGGTGACCGCCGTAAGGCGATGCTCGCGGACATCGCGATCCTCACCGGTGGCGAGGTGATCTCCGAGGAGGTCGGCCTCAAGCTGGAGAACGCGACGCTCGACCTGCTCGGCCGCGCCCGCAAGGTCGTGACCACCAAGGACGAGACGACGATCGTCGAGGGTGCGGGTGACACCGACCAGATCGCCGGCCGGGTCAACCAGATCCGCTCGGAGATCGAGAAGAGCGACTCCGACTACGACCGCGAGAAGCTGCAGGAGCGGCTGGCCAAGCTGGCCGGCGGCGTTGCGGTCATCAAGGTCGGCGCGGCCACCGAGGTCGAGCTGAAGGAGCGCAAGCACCGCATCGAGGACGCCGTTCGCAACGCGAAGGCGGCCGTCGAGGAGGGCATCGTCGCCGGTGGCGGCGTCGCGCTCGCCCAGGCCGCCAAGTCGGCCTTCGAGAAGATCGACCTCGAGGGTGACGAGGCGACCGGCGCGAACATCGTTCGCGTCGCGCTGGAGGCCCCGCTCAAGCAGATCGCGATCAACGCCGGTCTCGAGGGTGGAGTCGTCGCGGAGAAGGTGCGCGGCCTGCCGATCGGTCACGGCCTCAACGCCGCGACCGGTGAGTACGTCAACATGCTCGAGGCGGGGATCCCGGACCCGACCAAGGTCGTCCGGGCCGCGCTGCAGAACGCCGCGTCGATCGCCGCGCTGTTCCTCACCACCGAGGCGGTCGTGGTCGACAAGCCGGAGAAGGTTCAGGCGGCGTCGGGCAACATGCCGGGCGCCGGGGACATGGACTTCTGAGTCCCCACTGAATTCGGCAGTACCCCAGCAGGGGCGGTCCTCCGGGGCCGCCCCTGCTGTGCTGTCCTGTCAGGGTCGGTCCGGATGTTGACCCTTCTTCTACTTGAAGACGCACGTCTTGTGACCGTGCGAGCACGCTGTGCCATTGGAGTGGTTCCGCCGTCGCGGTTCGCGACCGCATTCACCGGACTGACCCAGAAAGGGTGGCTGGATCTCCGCCGCTCCGGCCGTGACGGCAGCGTCGAGGCCGACGCCCGGCGCCGGCCGCTGGAGGCGCACCTGGCCGAAGAGCTGGGCGAGATGAGCCGGGACTTCTTCGACGACCGGCTCGGGGGTCAGCGTCTAGCTACTTCTCGCCGCGGAGCTGGGCCGCCGCGCGTTCGGGGCTGATGTCGTTGATCCAGACGGCCGCCCCGGACTCGCTGCCGGCCAGGTACTTCAGCTTCCCGGCGGCGCGCCGGATCGAGAACACCTGCGCGTGCAGATGCATCAGGTCCCGGTCCGGTCCCCGGGCCGGGGCCTGCATCCAGGCGGCGATGTACGGCGCGGGTGTCGGGAACAGCGTGTCGAACCGCTTGAGCAGGTCGAGGTAGACCGAGGCCAGCCGGTCCCGCTCGTCCTCGGTCAGCGCCGGCAGGTCGGGCAGGTGCCGGCGCGGGTAGACGTGCGCCTCGTACGGCCAGCGGGCCGCGTGCGGGACGACGACGGTGAACAGGTCGTCCTCGGCCACGATCCGGGTGCCGGCCTTACGCTCGGCCGCCAGCATCACGCAGTGCAGGCAGTCGCCGGTGCGCTCCCGGTACCGGCGGGCCGACTCGATCTCCTGCCGCAGCGGCGGCGGCCGGAACGGGTACGCGTAGATCTGGCCGTGCGGGTGGGAGAGGGTCACCCCGATCTCCTCGCCCCGGTTCTCGAACACGAAGACCTGCTCGACCTCGGGCATCGCGTTCAGCTCGCGGGTGCGGTCGATCCAGGCGTCCAGCACGGTCCGGACCCGCTCCGGCGGCAGCGTGGCGAAGGCGGCCGAGTGGTCGCTGGTGAAGCAGACCACCTCGCACCGGCCGACCCCGGCCCGGCGGACGAACAGCGGGTCGTCGTCGGGCAGGTCGTCCGGGTCCGGGCCGAGCACGGCGGTGGTGGCCAGCGAGGGGAACCGGTTCTCGAAGACCACGACCTCGTAGTCGGACGCCGGGATCTCCGTGTGCCGGCCGTCCCGGGACGGGTCCAGCGGGCACTCGTCGGCCGGCGGCAGGAACGTCCGGCCCTGCCGGTGCGAGGCGATGACCACCCACTCGTCCCGCAGCGGGTCCCAGCGGATCTCCGAGGCGGTCGTGGTCACCGGCAGGTCGCGCTCGTCGGTCGCGTCCCGCACCACGCCCGGCTCGGCGTCGAAGTAGTACAGCACCCGTCCGTCGGCCAGCCGCGTCTCGCTCCGGTACGCCACCCCGCGCCCTCCCACTCCACCGTTTCCCGGAACCTACCCGGGCGGGCGGTGATCCAGCCGAACGCCGGGCGAGGGCTGGCGGAACGCGGGGGCGGGGAGGAGGGGGTGGTCTCCGTGGGTGCGGCGGAGCGCGGCGGCGGTCTCGGCGGCGAGGTCGGCCAGCGGACCGGTGCCGGTGGCGGCGAGGTCCAGGCGGTGTTGCAGCATCGCCCGGCGCAGCGGCTGGCGCCCGTCGGACGTGTCGCCGCCGGCCCGGATCCGCGGCAGATACCAGGCCGTGGTCACGAACGCCCAGGCCGCCGTCGCCCGCTCCAGGTCGGCCGCGAACGTCGCCGGCAGCGGTCCGACCGCGGCCGTCCACCGCGCCAGCGCCCGGTCGGCGACCTCGGCCGGCATCGTCCAGGCGCACCAGCAGGACGGCCACGGCACCCGCAGGTACGCCGCCTCCCAGGCCAGGTGGTGGAATTCCGCCGCCTCGAAGTCGATCAGCGTGTAGCCGTTCGCCGTACGGATGTTGTTGTCCGGGCAGGTGTCGCCGGGGGAGAGCGCCGCCGCGGCCGGGTCGGACAGCGCGTCGGCGATCGCCCGCAGCTCGCCGAGGGCGGCCGCGCTCGGGGTGACGCCGACCTCGGGCAGCTGCCGGGCCAGCCGGTCGGCCGTCTCGGCCAGCGTGCCCGGCGCGGTGTCCACCGGCGGCGGCCCGAGCGGGGACGCGGCGGCCAGCTCGGCGGCGAAGCGGTCCCGCAGGCCTCGCGTCGCCGCCTGCAGCGTGCCCAGCGTGGCGGCCCAGTCCGCCACCGCGTCGGCGGCGGCGGCCGGATCCGCCCCGAGCAGGGCGTCGGCCACGCTGGGCCCGCCACCGAGGTCCTCCAGCACCACCAGCGGCGGGTGGTCGGCGGTCGCCAGCAGCCGCGGTACGCCGGGGACGCCGGCCAGCGTGCGCAGCGCGGCCAGCTCCCGGACCGGTCCCTCGCCGGTCTCCAGCGGGGCCTTGATCACCACCGGCCGGTCGCCGGCCCAGGCCCGCAGCACGAGGCTGCGGCTGCTGCCGCCGAGGTCGGCCGCTCCGGTCAGCTCGGGCACGCCCAGCGCGGCCGCCGCCGCGGCCACGACGGCCACGGTCAGGTCGGGTACGTCGAGCGCGGCCGCGGTCAGGTCGTCGTCAGCCACAGCTGCTCGCCCTCGGAGTCCAGCTGCCCGGTCGCCGCCAGCCCGGTCCGGGCCGCGACCATCTCCGAGGCGTGGTGTCCGGGGACGATGTAGGCCTCGACCCGGCGGACGCCACGCGAGCGCAGCACGTCGATCAGGTCCCGGGCCGCCTTGGTCGCGTACCCCCGGCCCTGCCAGGGCCGGCCGATCATCCAGGCGATCACCGCCCGGTCACCCTCGTGCACGGTGGCCTGGACGTACCCGACCGCGCAGTCGCCGGCGTCCCGGACGATCCAGTTCAGCCACTCCTCGTGGCCGTCCACGGAGCGGCCGACGACCTGGCGGCGGTACCGGTCGGCCAGCTCCTCGGCCGTCGGCGGGGCGCCGCCGATGAACCCGTACAGGCCCGGGTCGGCCAGGACGACCGCCATCTCCTCGGCGTACGCCACCCGCAGCGGGTCGAGCCGGATGTCCACCGGCCCACCCCACCACGCCCGGGGCCGGGATGCGATCGACTAACCGGCCGCCAGCAGGTCGTCCGCGTCGACGATCGTGTACGCGTACCCCTGCTCGGCCAGGAAGCGCTGGCGGTGCGCCGCGTACTCCTGGTCGAGGGTGTCGCGGGCGATCACCGTGTAGAAGTGCGCGGTGCCCCTGTCGGCCTTGGGCCGCAGCACCCGGCCGAGCCGCTGGGCCTCCTCCTGCCGGGACCCGAACGTGCCCGAGACCTGGATCGCGACCGAGGCCTCGGGCAGGTCGATGGAGAAGTTGGCGACCTTCGAGACCACCAGGGTGCGGATCTCGCCCGTACGGAAGGCCTCGTACAGCCGCTCCCGCTCCTTGGTCGTGGTCGAGCCCTGGATGATCGGCGCGTCCAGCTCCTCGCCGAGCGTGTCGAGCTGGTCGAGGTAGGCACCGATGACCAGCACCCGGTCGCCCGCGTGCCGCTCGATCAGCGCCTTGACCACCGGCAGCTTGGTCCGGGCGGTCGCGCCGACCTTGTAGCGGTCCTCCGGCTCGGCGACCGCGTACCCCATCCGCTCGGCGTCGGTGAGCGTGACCCGGACCTCGGTGCAGTCGGCCGGGGCGATGTAGCCCTGGGCCTCGATGTCCTTCCAGGGCGCGTCGTAGCGCTTCGGGCCGATGAGGGAGAACACGTCGCCCTCCCGGCCGTCCTCGCGGACCAGCGTCGCGGTCAGGCCGAGCCGGCGGCGGGACTGCAGGTCCGCGGTGAGCCGGAAGATCGGGGCGGGCAGCAGGTGCACCTCGTCGTACACGATCAGGCCCCAGTCGCGGCTGTCGAACAGCTCCAGGTGCCGGTACTCGCCCTTCCGGCGGGTCGTCATCACCTGGTACGTGGCGATCGTCACCGGGCGGATCTCCTTGCGCTCGCCGCTGTACTCGCCGATCTCCTCCTCGGTCAGCGACGTGCGGGCCAGCAGCTCGCGCTTCCACTGCCGGCCGGCGACCGTGTTGGTGACCAGGATCAGCGTGGTCGCGCCGGCCTGGGCCATCGCGGCCGCGCCGACCAGCGTCTTGCCGGCCCCGCAGGGCAGCACGACGACCCCGGAGCCGCCGGCCCAGAAGTTGTCCACCGCCTCCTGCTGGTAGCCGCGCAGCTCCCAGTCGCTCTGGTCCAGCGCGATCGCGTGGGCCTCGCCGTCGACGTACCCGGCCAGGTCCTCAGCCGGCCAGCCGACCTTGAGCAGCGCCTGCTTCAGCCGGCCGCGCTCGCTCGGGTGCACGACCACGGTGTCGTCGTCGACCCGGGCGCCGAGCATCGGGGCGATCTTCTTCTGCCGGACGACCTCCTCCAGCACCGCGCGGTCCAGGCTGACCAGGGCCAGGCCGTGGGTGGGGTGCTTGACCAGCTGGAGCCGGCCGTACCGGTCCATGGTGTCGGCGACGTCGACGAGCAGCGCGTGCGGCACCGCGTAGCGGGAGAAGCGGACGAGGGCGTCCACGACCTGCTCGGCGTCGTGGCCGGCGGCGCGGGCGTTCCAGAGCCCGAGCGGCGTCAGCCGGTACGTGTGCACGTGCTCGGGCGAGCGCTCCAGCTCCGCGAACGGCGCGATCGCGGCCCGGGCCTCGGCCGACTGCGGGTGGTCGACCTCGAGCAGCAGCGTCTTGTCGGACTGGACGATGAGCGGACCGTCGGTCACGGGACTCCAAGCGGGGCGGGGCAGAACAACGACCCAGTGTGCAACGCCGTACGCCCCCGCGCGAATCCCGCTCAGCCGCCCCAGAGCGGCGATCGGCAGAGCGGACAGCCGGTCGGAGTCAGGTCGCGACCCACGAGATGGACCGGCCAGGTTTGATCCAGGTGAATTTTGACCGGATGAGTTGCCCCATGCAGCAAGTGCGCGGATGCTGCCTCAGGGCAACGACAGGGGGGCCGCGCGTGCAGGAACGGATGCTGGAGGTGGCGTTGCGCGCCGCCGTGCTCCACGACGCCGCCGGCCGGACCCTTCGCAGTCTCGGTGACCTCGTCGGTTCCCTGACCCCGGCCGACCAGTCCGAGCCCACCGGCGAACCGCCGGCCCTGGCCGCCGACCTGGCCCTGGCCGACGCGGTGAGCTCGCTGCTGTCCGGGCCGCACGCGGCCGCGAGCGCGCTGTCGGTGGTCATGCCCGAGGGCGACCGGGCGACGTACTCGGCCCGGGACGTCTTCGCGACCCTGGCCGCCGCGCTGGCCCACTCCACCCTCCACGACCCGCTGACCGGCCTGCCGACCCGGCGCTGGGTGCTGGACGAGGTCGACAGGCGGCTGGCCGGCGCCACGCCGGCGGCCCCGGTCGGCGTGCTGCAGGTCGAGCTGGGCCAGCTCAAGGACATCAACGACAGCCTCGGGTACGAGCTCGGCGACGCGCTGATCAAGGAGGCCGCCCGCCGGCTGGTCCTCGCGATCGGCCCGAACGACGCGGTCGGCCGGCTGGTCGGCGACGAGTTCGCGATCCTGCTCGGGGACCTGTCCGCGGACGACCCGATCGGCGGCGCGGCCGAGTGCGCCCGCCGCGTGCTGGACCTGCTGGCCGAGGGCGTCCGGCTGGGCGACCACGAGCTGCAGATGCAGGCCAGCGTCGGCGTCTGCGTGGTCGACGGCGGCGCGATCAGCGCCGAGCACGTGCTGCGCCGCGCGGACAGCGCGATGACGAGGGCGAAGGTGTCCGGCCGCGGCCGGGCCGAGCTCTACGACCCGAACGCCGACCGCCCCGTCGACCGCCTCTCGCTCACCTTGCGGCTGCGCGAGGCGCTGGCCGCGGACGCGTTCTCGCTGCACTTCCAGCCGATCCACCGGCTCCGCGACGGCGCCCTGGTCGGCGCCGAGGCGCTGGTGCGGTGGCAGGACGAGACCGGCCGCTGGGTGCCGCCGGACGAGTTCATCCCGTACGCGGAGACGGTCGGGCTGATCGTGCCGATCGGGGCGATGGTGCTGGATGCGGCCGCCCGGCAGGCCGGGCGGTGGCAGGCCCGCGGGCTGGCGCTGCCGGTCAGCGTGAACCTCTCCCCGCACCAGATCGTCGGCTCCGACCTGGTCGGCGAGGTCCGGGCCGCGCTCGGCCGGCACAACGTGGCGCCGTCGATGCTGCGGCTGGAGCTGACCGAGACCGCCGCGGTCACCGACTTCCCGACCACCCGGCAGCGGCTGGCCGAGTTGCGCGACCTCGGGGTCGGGCTGTCGCTGGACGACTTCGGCACCGGCTACTCCTCGCTGAAGTTGCTGCGGGAGCTGGCCGTGGACGACGTGAAGGTGGACCGGTCGTTCGTCGGCGGGCTGGACGTGAACGGGGCCGACGCGGCGATGGTCCGGCTGGTGGTCGAGACCTCGCACGCGCTCGGGCTCACCGTCACGGCCGAGGGCGTCGAGCGTCCGGACCAGCTGGCCGCGCTGGCCGAGCTCGGCTGCGACTCGGTGCAGGGGTTCCTGCTCGGCCGGCCGGTGCGGGTCGCGGACTTCGACGTGGTCGGCGACGCCGCCCGCGCCCTCTGCGAACCCGCCACCGCCCGCGCCGCCGCCAACGCCTAGGCCGGCCCCGCCTCCAGTACGGCCCGGACGATCTCCAGCGCGCGCTCCCTGGGCAGGCCCAGCCCCCGTACCGTCGCCACGTAGTCGGCGGCGGCGTCCACCGCGCTCGACTCGTCGGCGCCGGTGACGACGGTGCCGTTGCGGCCGCGGGTGGCGACGAGACCGGCCGCCTCCAGTTCCCGGTACGCCCGGGCGACCGTGTTCACCGCCAGCCCGAGGTCGCCGGCCAGCCGCCGGACCGGCGGCAGCCTCGTCCCGGGCGCGAGCTCGCCGGACTGCACCTGCCGTGCCAGCTGCCCCCGCACCTGCTCGTACGGCGGGATCGGCGACCGCGGGTCGTAACTGATCACGCGGCCACCAGCCGGCGCCAGTGCTTCGGGCCGGCCGTGAGCTCGTGCGTGATCCCGGCCAGCGCGATGCCCGCCAGCAGGACCACTGGCAGGGCGCCGCCGAGATACCGCAGCGCGCCGCCGACCTCCCCCTCCTTCAGCCCCAGCACCATGGTCGTGGTCAGCGACACCACCGCGGTGATGTGCAGGGCGTCGCGGACGGCCTGGGCCCGCAGGGCGTCGTCGACCGCGAGCTCGGTGCTCGACCCGGCGGCCTGCGGCCGGCCGACCACGAACCGGGCCAGCCCCAGCGACACCCCGAGGCCCAGCAGCGACAGCGCCGCGAGGGTGACGGCGCCCGCCGTGGACGGATCGGCCACCGGCACCGGCGGCGTCCGGGGCGCGACCGCCCACACCAGGAGGAGCACCGGCGCGCAGGCCGCCCCGAGTGCCGAGGCCACGAGCAACCACGCCGGGACGTACGCACTGAGCCGGAGGTCGGTCACGTGCGCGACCCGGGGCGTGTCGGCCGGCAGCCGTGGCGCCGCGACCTGGTCGACCGCCGCGCCGAGCGCGAGCCCGGCGTAGAGCGGCACGAACCAGGCCTGCAGGAACGGTGTGAACAGGAGACCGACCAGCACACCGGTCTGCACGAACCGCTGCCGTCGGGCGATCCGCCGGACCAGCGTGTCGTCGACCGCGTCCGGTGGGAGACCGAAGCGGCGGGCGACGGCGGTCGCGTGCCGGCGCTCCTGGCGGGCATCGCCGAGCGCCCCCAGTCGCCAGCTGTAGATCAGCAGGACAACCCCACTCGCGAGCAGCATTGTCTTAATGTAGCAATACAATCAAACGTGCGTCCAGACCGTTGCCGCGCACCGGAAGTAGGTGAGGGCGGAGAAGAAGTGGCCGTCCTGGTCGAGGCCGGCGGACCAGGCGTCCGCCTCGGCCGGGGTGAGGAAGCCGGCCTCGGCGGCGGCCGCCGCCATCCGCTGCGCGTTGCCGTGCAGGTGCGTACCCGGCGACGTGTCCACATGCGTGAGCGCCTGGACGGAGATGTCGCGCAGCCCGGCGGCGCGGAACAGCGTGGGCAGCCGGCGACCGGTCCAGCCGTCGCCGTACCGGTTCTCGACGTTGAAGCGCAGCAGCCGGCGGGTCGTCTCCCGGTCCGGGTGGTCGATCACCCAGCCCTCCATGTCCTGGTCGACCGAGAGCACCCGGCCGCCGGGCCGGACCACCCGCGCCATCTCCACCAGCATCGCGACCTGCTCCGCGGCCGGCACGTGCAGCAGGACCGTGGATGCCAGCGCGGCCGCGGCGACCCCGTCGCGGACCGGCAGGGCCGTACCGGAGGCCAGACCGAGCGCCGCCCGCGAGCCGAGCCGCTGCGCCGCGACCCGGGCCAGCGTCCGCTGCGGCTCCAGGCCGAGAACGAGCCCGGTCGGGCCGACCGCGTCGGCCAGGTCGCCGAGCATCGGCCCGGTCCCGCAGCCGACCTCGACCACGACGTCCCCCGGTGCCAGCTGCGCGGCGGCGACCGCGTCGGCCCGCAGCGCCGCCTGGATCGCCGTGGCGGCCCGCTTGTCCAACCCGGTGGCCCAGCCCAGCGCGGTCTGCTCGTCCCAGCTCGCGAACTGCTGGAAGGGGTCCATCAGTCCTCCGGGAGGGTGCCGTCCGGGAGGATCGAGACCCCGGTGATGCGGTGCAGGGCAAAGGTCCGCATCTCGTCCCGCTGGTGGTCGTAACCGTGCAGGTAGCCGCCGTTGACGGAGGCCGGCTCGACGATCCGCTGCGAGGCCGAGCCCTGCGCGTTGACGTACCCGAGCAGGACGGCCTGGTTGGCTGCGGCCGCGTCCCGCAGCAGGCCGAGCGTCGTCGCGGTCGTCACCCCGGGTACGTCGATCGCGGCCGAGACCGCCTGCGCGGCCGAGCGCAGCGCCCGGTCCCCGGCCCGGACGGCCCGGACCAGCTCGGTCAGCTGCTCCTGCCCGACCGCGGGTGGTTCGACCGCCCGCGGCGGCGCCGGCCGGCCCAGCGTCCGCCGCGCGTCCGGCCGGGTCAGCACGACCACGCCGTCGGAGGACTCGGCCACCGGCGCGTACCCGGCGTCGCGCAGCACGCCGAGCAGCCGCTCGACCCCGGCCTTGCCGACCACCACGGTCGGCGCGATCCGGCGCAGCCGCAGCGACTCGACCTTCCGGTCGGCCACCACCGCGGTCAGCAGCGCCTCGTCGTCGCAGCGCAGGTACGACGCGGCCGCCCCCGCCCGCAGCGCCCCGTGCCGCCGGGCCACGTCGTCGACCAGGTACGTCAGCGCCTGCGGCACCGGCGTCCGGGACTTCGACCGGAACAGCTCGTGCAGGTCGGCGGCGGACCGGCCCGCGTCCAGCGCCCGCCGTACGGTCCCCTCGGCGACCCGGTAGACGGTGGCCGCGCCGGCCGACTCCACGTCCGCGACCAGCGCCATCTCCCGGGCCAGCTCGACCTCCAGCGGGCCCGGCGCGACCACGGTCAGGTCGGCCTGGATCAGCACATGGTCCACCGGCGCCGGCAGCCGGTCGGCCAGCACGGTCGCGACCGCGGGCTCGGAGCCGCCGTCCACCAGCACCCGCCCGTACGAGGTGAGCGCGCCCCGGCCGGTCAGCCCGAGCAGCTCGGCCTCCCGCACGAAGCCCTCGATCAGGTCGGCCCGCTGGCCGCCGCGGCGGGGCGAGCGCCAGGCCAGCTGGTCGGCGATGCCGGCCGGGTCCAGCGCGCAGCCGCGGCCGAGGCCGGCCAGCACGGCCAGCACGCGGCGGCGGGTGCCGGGCGCGCTGGTCCGCTCGATCTCCATCGACAGCGGCGCCAGCGCGCGGCCGCGGTCGTCGCGCTGCCCGACCAGCCCGGGCAGCCGGGTCATCGCCAGCCAGGCGTTGGCCAGCCGGGTCCAGCGCAGCGCCGGGTCCAGCTCCAGCCAGGCGTCGTACCGCTCGGTCGGCAGCCAGATCGGCTCGGGGCCGCCGCCGACGTCCAGCAGCCCGGCGGCCCGGGCGATCTCCAGCAGTGCGGCCGCGGTCGGCTCGTCGGAGTCGGTCGCCTTGGCGCTGCGGCGCAGCTCCCGGACGCCGAGGCCGCCGGAACGCAGCTCACCCGGCGGGTCCAGCGCGTACGCCTCCAGCAGGGTCTCGACCAGCCGCAGCACGGTGAGCACCTGGCCGGCACCGGCGTCGTCCACGGTGCCCACGCCGAGGTCGCGGGGCTCGGTGGCCGGCGGCCGCAGCCGGGCCTCGCCCAGCGGCGCGTCCGCGCGGACCAGCAGGCCGACCTCGCGCGGCAGCTCGACGGTGTCGGTGTCGATCGCGACCAGCAGCCCGTGCGCGAGCAGCCAGCGCACCGGGGTGTCCGCGTCGGCCGCGGCGACCGGCCGGGTCGCGTCCCGGACCGTGCCCAATGGGGCCCCCTCGGCCAGCTGGGCCAGCACCTCGCGCTCGCGCTCGCCCGTGGTCGCGACCAGGTTCCGCAGCCGGACCGGGTCGGCCAGCGCCTCGGCCAGCAGCGCGCCGGCGGCGGGCTGGCGGGCGTCGGGCAGGCCGAGCGCGGCCAGCACCGGGGCGAGCTGGGTCCCGGTCGCGATCGTGAGCAGCGTCCCGTACGGCCGGCCGAGCCCGCCGGTGTGCACGCCGACCACCTCGCGCACGGTCCCGGGCACGTGCAGCGCCTCGTCGTCGCCCCAGACCAGGGCCAGCCCGCGCAGCCGGTCGACCGCGGCCCGGACGTCCTTGTCCGGCGCGGTCGGCAGCAGCCCGCGTACGCCGGTGTACGACCCCGAGCCGCCGGAGAGCAGGGTCGCCGCGTACCCGACCGCGCCGTTGCGCGGGGCCGGCGCCTCGGTCGCGAGCAGGACCGCGTCCAGGACCTGCAGCGTCCAGGCGTCGAGGTCCTCCAGCGCCCGCAGCACCGAGAACCGGACGCCGGCCCGGTTGGCCAGCGCGCCGAGGTCACCGGCGGCGGGTACGGCCAGGTCGGGCCGATCGCGGAGCAGGGCGGCGAGCGCCTCGTCCGGCTGCGCGCGCAGCCAATCGGCGAGACTGCGCGGCCTGCTCTCGGTCATCCGCTCCAGAGTAGTGGTGCGCAGGCTGGCACGGACGGGGGAGACGAACCGCCGGGTACGGCCCCCGGCCACCAACCAACCTGCGGCGGTGGTCCTCGCCCCGACCCGGCGCCCGGCGGGGCTCGCCCCGACCGCCAGCTTGACGCAGCTGCGCCGGTAAGTCAGGCAGCGGCGGCCGGTTCGAGCCGTGTCGGTTGCCGTGGGTGGCGATGGTGGGGTCCCCAGCTCTGGCCGGCGGTGATGACGGCGTGCAGGTGCCGCACGATCGCGGCGGCGATGGCGGTCTGGGGCTTGGGTGGGCAGTTTGTTGTGTTCGCGGGTGGTGCGTAGCGGGCGGCATAGACGGGGCTGCGCGTCGGGCTCCCAGACCGCCCGCCGGCGACTGCTGATCGGATGACGCGCGCAGAGTCGTACGCGTTCAGCGAGCACGTCACCTGAGGGCTGCGAGCAGCCCGCCGGGAGGGCGTTGGGGAACGCCCTCCCGGCGGGCTGGGCTGGTGCGGGGGTTGGGGTCAGGGGGCGAGGGTGATGATGCGGGGTTGGCCCGCTGCCACTGCACGGCCCACCGGTACCTGGCATCCACATCCGCTGATGTCGCGGGTCGCGCGGTCGCCGAGTGATCGGGATCGGCACGTCCACGCAGTTC
>DASYKU010000046.1 GCA_035995165.1 Mycobacteriales bacterium | reverse complement strand
GTGCCCCCGGCAGGATTCGAACCTGCGCCCCTGCCTCCGGAGGGCAGTGCTCTATCCCCTGAGCTACGGGGGCTCAGCGACCGGTAAAGACTAGCAGGACGGTGCGGCGTGCCGTGCGCGGCGGGGATCCCGGCTACGGTGACGGGCGTGCCGGAGCGTCCGCCCCGGGTGCTGGTCGTCGACGACGAGGCCGTCATCCGCCAGTTGATCGTGATCAACCTCGAACTCGAAGGGTTCGAGGTGCACGAGGCCGTGGACGGGCTCGACGCGCTGGAGAAGGCGCGGGAGCTCGATCCGGACGTGGTCACGCTGGACGTGATGATGCCGCGGCTGGACGGGATCGCGGCCGCGCGGCGGCTGCGGACGGATCCGGCGACGAGCCGGGCCCGGATCGTGCTGATCAGCGCGCGGACGCGGCCCGCGGACCTGGACCGGGGGAGCGACGCCGGCGCCGACGCCTACGTGACCAAACCGTTCGACCCGGACGAGGTCGTCGACGCCGTCCGCCGCCTCGCCGACACCTCCGCCGGCTGAGCCGGGCTGAGCCGGGCTGAGCCGGGCTGACGCCGGCTGAGGCGGGCTGACGCCGGCTGAGCCGGGCGGTTCAGCTCAGGGGCTGGGCGCCGCGTTCGCGGAGCATCTGCTCCATCGTCACGACCTCGTTCTGCTGGCCGATGACGATCTTCCCGGCCAGGTCCCGGACGTAGGACTCGGAGGCGTGCGCCGCGCCGTACTGCGCCATCTCCAGGCCGCCCTTGTGGTGGCGGATCATCAGCTGCAGGAAGTAGACGTCCATCGCCTTCCCGCGCAGCGACTTGAGCCTGGCCAGCTCGGCCGTCGTCGCCATGCCCGGCATGAGCTGCCCGGGCGCGATCGTGTGATCCATCCACGCCATCTGCGGGATGTCGGTCTCCGGCGTCTGGTTCCAGCTCTGCAGCCAGCCGTTCATCTGGCCGATCTGCGCGGTCTGGCCGGTCTCGATGTCGAAGGCGAGCAGCCGGACGTCCGGGTCGGTGGTGTTGTCCCGCACGACCTGCGCCATCTGCACGGCCTGCCCGTGGTGGGTGGCCATGTCGCGCGCGAAGCCGGCGTCGACCGAGTCGACCGCGGGCGCCTTGTTCGTCCCGAAGCCGGTCAGCACCGTCCCGGCCGCCCCCACCGCCAGCAGCGCGACCGCGCAGGCCAGCCCGAGGATGACGAGCAGCCAGCGCGGTCGCCGGTAGTCGTACTCGACGGGGGCCGTCTCGGTGTCCTGGTCCAGGGTCGCCACGGTTCCAGTGTCCACCTTCCCGGTTGCAGGGCGCCGGGGCCGACGCCCTGCCGCGGAGAACTCAGCCCGCCGTCGAGGTCGCCGTCGGCGCCGCTCCCGACGTGGTCGGGTCCGGCGGGGTCGGGTTGGCCTTGAAGTCCGGGTTCGCACAGCTCGCGCCGAACTCCGGGGTGACCGACGAGTTCAGCCGCAGGTCGGTGATGAACTGGTCGACCCGCGGATCGGACGCGCTGGTCACGAACAGCTGGTGGCCCCAGGACTGCAGCGACACCGCCGTCTTGAGCCCCGGGTACGGGCTCATGGCCATGTAGCCGATCCCGTCGACCTTCTTCTTCAGCGCCGCGACCTGGTCCGCGGCCAGGTCGGGCTGGTAGGTCACCCAGACCGCGCCGTGCTCCAGCATGTGCACCGCGTTCTCGTTGCGCAGCGGGCTCGGGTAGACCGTTCCGTTGCAGTCGGCCCAGGTCGGGTCGTGGTCGCCCCCGAACGGCGGGCTGTCGGTGTAGGCCACGACGCCCTGCACGTGGTTCCGGCTGGGGAAGTCCTTCACCACCATGCCGGAGATGGCCTTGGCGTCGTTCGCCTTGGCCTCGGGGCTGTTCTGGTTGGACTTGTTGACCCGGAACACCGCGTAACCGATGACGAGACCGGCGAAGAGCACCACGACCAGGGTGAGCGCGATCAGGCCCCACGGCTTGGGCTTGGCCACCATGATCGGCGGCGGCGGCTTGCGACCGGATCGCCCCCCGCCGGCTGCCCGTCCGGGCGGAGTGCTCTTGCGAGGAGTGGTCGTCTTCTTCTTCGGCGGCATCCGGGCGCTCTCGATCCAATGGGGTCAACGACGAGCCACATCGTACGGGCGCGGGCTTAAAGCGCTGTGAGGTCGTCCCCGGTCGCTCAGTAGCATTGGCCAGGTGACCCCCGAGGAGCTCTCCGCCGCCGTACTCGGCGCCGTCCGCGCCGCCGTCGAGGCCGGCGACCTGGCCGTACCGGTCCCGGACAGCGTGGTCGTGGAGCGCCCGAAGTCCCGCGAGCACGGCGATTACGCCACC
Source organism: Mycobacteriales bacterium (assembly GCA_035995165.1). Classification (NCBI taxonomy): domain Bacteria; kingdom Bacillati; phylum Actinomycetota; class Actinomycetes; order Mycobacteriales; species Mycobacteriales bacterium. Next base: position 16,038 of record DASYKU010000046.1, on the reverse strand, counting down.
AACGTGGCGCTGCGGCTGGCCAAGCCGGCCGGCCGGCGCCCGCGGGAGGTCGCGGAGCTGGTCGCGGCCCGGCTGCGCGAGCACGCGCAGATCGACCGGGTCGACATCGCCGGCCCCGGCTTCCTCAACGTGACGCTGGCCAAGGACGCGCTGGCCGGGCTGATCCGGAGGGTCCTGGAGCGGGGCCCGGCGTACGGGCGGGGAGAGGTGCTGGCCGGCCGGCACCTCAACCTGGAGTACGTCTCGGCCAACCCGACCGGCCCGCTGCACCTGGCCCACGCCCGCTGGGCCGCGACCGGCGACTCGCTGGCCCGGCTGCTCACCGCGGCCGGCGCCGAGGTGACCCGGGAGTACTACTTCAACGACGCCGGCGCCCAGATCGACCGGTTCAGCGCCTCCCTGGTCGCCGCCGCGACCGGCGCACCGACCCCGGAGAACGGCTACTCCGACGGCTACATCGACGAGATCGCCGCCGCCGTGGTCGCGGCGAACCCGGACGTGCTGGAACAGCCGGAGGAGAAGCGGACCGAGGTCTTCCGGGCCGAGGGCATCGAGCTGATGCTGGCCTCGATCAAGAAATCGCTGGCCGGCTTCGGCGTCGAGTACGACGTCTACTTCTCCGAGGCGACCCTGCACGCGAACGGCGAGATCACCGAGGCCGTCGACCGGCTGCGGGCGCAGGGTCACGTGTTCGAGGCCGACGGTGCGGTCTGGCTGCGGACCACGGAGTTCGGCGACGACAAGGACCGGGTGCTGGTCCGCTCCGACGGCCGGCCGACCTACTTCAACGCCGACTGCGCGTACTACCTCGACAAGCGGCGGCGGGGCGCGGACCGGGCGGTCGTCCTGCTCGGCGCCGACCACCACGGCTACGTGGGCCGGATGCGGGCGATCGCGGCCGGCTTCGGCGACGACCCGGACGAGACCGTCGAGATCATCATCGGCCAGCTGGTCATCCTGCGGGGCGGCCGGATGAGCCGGCGGGCCGGCAACCTGGTCCTGCTGGACGAGGTGCTGGACCTGATCGGCGCCGACGCCACCCGGTACGCGATGGTGCGCTGGTCGATGGACTCGCCGATCGACATCGACGTGGACGTCTGGGCCAGCCGCACCAACGACAACCCCGTCTTCTACGTGCAGTACGCGCACGCCCGGCTCGCCTCGATCGCCCGCAACGCGGCCGAGCTCGGGGTCACGCTGCCGGCGCCGGATGCGATCGACTACGGCCTGCTCGCGCACGAGCGGGAGGGCGACCTGCTGCGGGCGCTGGGCGAGTTCCCCCGGGTGATCGCGACCGCGGCCGAGCTGCGCGCGCCGCACCGGCTGGCCCGCTACCTGGAGGAGCTGGCCGGGACCTACCACCGGTTCTACGACGGCTGCCGGGTGCTGCCGGGCGACCACCCCGACTCGCCCGGGCCGGAGCTGGTGCACGCGCGGCTGGCGCTGTGCGCGGCGACCCGGATCGTGCTGGAGAACGGTCTCGGCCTGCTCGGCGTCTCCGCCCCGGACCGGATGTGAGCGAGCGCGAGCGCGCGCAGCGCGAGCGGGGAACGACGAGGGCCCTGTCCGAGGAGCGGGGCCAGTGAGGACCCACGAGGCCGGCGCCCTGCACGCCGACGTCACCGAGTCGCCGTCGAGCCTGCTGGCGCCGCCGGCCGACCCGGCCGCGCTGGCGACCACGGTCTGGCCGAGCACGGCGACCCGGGCCGACGGCGGCGCGCTCACCGTCGGCGGGGTGGACGTCCGCGACCTGGCCACCGAGTACGGCACCCCGGCGTACGTGCTGGACGAGGCCGACTTCCGGTCCCGCTGCCGCGACTTCGTGCAGGCGTTCGCGGGTGCCGACGTGCACTACGCGGCCAAGGCGTTCTGCTCGCTGGCCTCGCTGCGCTGGATCGCCGAGGAGGGCCTCGGTCTCGACGTCTGCTCCGGCGGCGAGCTGGCCGCGGCGCTGCGGGCCGGCGTCCCGGTCGACCGGATCGCCTTCCACGGCAACAACAAGTCGATCGCCGAGCTGGAGCAGGCCCTGGAGTCCGGCGTCGGCCGCGTCGTCGTCGACTCGTACGCGGAGATAGCCCGGCTCGCGTGGCTGGCCGAGGAGCGCGGGGTCCGGCAGCCGGTGCTGGTCCGGGCCACGGTCGGCGTCGAGGCGCACACCCACGAGTTCATCGCGACCGCGCACGAGGACCAGAAGTTCGGCTTCTCGGTCGCCGGCGGGGACGCGTTCGAGGCCTGCCGCCGGGTTCTCGACCACCCCTCGCTGGAGCTGGTCGGCGTGCACTCGCACATTGGCTCGCAGATCTTCGACACCTCCGGCTTCGAGATCTCCGCGCACCGGGCGGTGGCGCTGCTGGTCCGGCTGCGGGACGAGCTGGACGCGTCGCCGGCGTACCTGGACCTCGGGGGTGGGTTCGGCATCGCGTACACGTCGGCGGACACGCCGATGGACGTGCCGGCGCTGGCGGCCTCGATGCGTGACATCGTGGCCCGCGAGTGCCGCGCGGCCGGGCTGGAGACGCCGAAGCTCGCGGTCGAGCCGGGCCGCGCGATCGCCGGTCCGGCCGCGATCACGATCTACGAGGTCGGCACGGTCAAGGACACCCCGCACCGGCGGTACGTCTCCGTCGACGGCGGCATGAGCGACAACATCCGCACCGCCCTGTACGACGCGCAGTACACCTGCGTGCTCGCCTCCCGCGTCAGCGAGGTGCCACCGATGCTCAGCCGCGTCGTCGGGAAGCACTGCGAGAGCGGGGACATCGTCGTGCGCGACACCTGGCTGCCCGGCGACGTCGTGCCGGGCGACCTGGTCGCGGTCGCGGCCACCGGGGCGTACTGCCGGGCGCTGGCCAGCAACTACAACCACCAGCCCCGCCCACCGGTGGTCGCGGTCGCCGACCGCGCCTCCCGGCTGGTGGTCCGGCGGGAGACCGTCGAGGACCTGCTCCGGCTGGACGTGCCCTGATGACCCGCAACCGCAGCACCTGGCTGCTCGTGATCCTGGCCCTGCTCGTGATCCTGCTGGCCACGACCGGCGAGGGCGGCGGCTCGATCGTCGCCACCCTCGTCGCCGGCATCGTCGTCGTCTGGCTCGTGTTCGGCGTGATCTTCCGGCGGCGCCGGTGAGGGTCGCGCTGCTCGGCTGCGGCACCGTGGGCAGCGAGGTCGTCCGGCTGCTCGACGAGCAGGCCGCCGACCTCACCGCCCGCGTCGGCTCGCCGTTGGAGGTGGTCGGCATCGCCGTGCGCCGCCCGGGCCGGCACCCCGGCATCCCGGCGGAGCTGCTCACCACCGACGCGCAGTCGCTGGTCGAGCGTCCGGACGTGGACGTCGTGGTCGAGGTGATCGGCGGCCTCGAGCCGGCCCGCACGCTGCTGCTGTCGGCGATGAAGTCCGGCAAGTCGGTGGTGACCGCGAACAAGGCGCTGCTGGCCGAGGACGGCGCGACCCTGCACGCGGCCGCCCGCGACGCCGGCGTCGACCTCTACTACGAGGCCTCCGTGGCCGGCGCGATCCCGCTGCTGCGCCCGCTGCGGGAGTCGCTGGCCGGCGACCGGATCAACCGGGTGCTCGGCATCGTCAACGGCACCACCAACTTCGTGCTGTCCCGGATGGACTCGACCGGAGCCGGGTTCGCCGACGCGCTGGCCGAGGCCACCGCCCTGGGGTACGCGGAGGCCGACCCGACCGCCGACGTGGACGGCTTCGACGCCGCCTCCAAGGCCGCGATCCTGGCCGGGCTGGCTTTCCACACCCGGGTCACCGCCGCCGACGTCTACCGCGAGGGCATCTCGGCCGTGACCGCCGCCGACGTCGCCTCGGCCCGGGCGATGGGCTGCACGGTCAAGCTGCTGGCGATCTGCGACCGGACCGAGGACTCCGTCGGGGTCCGGGTGCACCCGGCGATGATCCCGCGGACGCACCCGCTGGCCAGCGTCGGCGACGCCTTCAACGCCGTGTACGTCGAGGCCGAGGCGGCCGGGCAGCTGATGTTCTACGGCCGCGGCGCCGGCGGTGCCCCGACCGCCTCCGCGGTGCTCGGCGACCTGGTCGCGGTGGCCCGCAACCGGCTGTCCGGGGGTCGCGGCGCGGGCGAGTCGGCGTACGCGGACCTGCGGGTGCGGCCGGTGGGGGAGTCGCCGACGCGCTACCACATCTCCCTCGACGTGGCCGACCGGCCGGGCGTGCTGGCCTCCGTCGCGCTGGCGTTCGCGGCCCACGAGGTGAGCATCTCCACGGTCCGCCAGTCCGGCCGCGGCGACGACGCGACGCTCGTCCTGGTCACCCACACCGCGCCGGACGCGGCCCTCGCCGCCACCGTCGAGGACCTGCGCAACCTCCCCATCGTCCGCGAGGTCGCCTCCGTAATGCGCGTCGAACAGGGCTGAACGCTCGCTACTCTCTTCGGGTGACCATCGAGGCGACTCGTTCCATCGGATGGCCGGGCGTGATCGAGGCGTACCGGGACCGGCTGCCGGTCGAGGCCGGCACCCGGGTGGTGACGCTGCTCGAGGGCGGTACGCCGCTGCTGCCGGCCCCGACGCTGTCGGCGAGGACCGGCTGCGACGTCTGGCTCAAGGTCGAGGGGCTGAACCCGACCGGGTCGTTCAAGGACCGCGGCATGACGGTGGCGATCACGCAGGCGCTCGCGGCCGGGTCGCAGGCCGTCATCTGCGCCAGCACCGGCAACACCTCGGCCGCGGCCGCGGCGTACGCGGTGCGGGCCGGGCTGACCTGCGCGGTGCTGGTGCCGGCGGGCAAGATCGCGCTCGGCAAGCTGGCCCAGGCGCTGGTGCACGGCGCGAAGCTGCTGCAGGTCGACGGCGGCTTCGACGACTGCCTCACGGTTGCCCGCGAGCTGTCCGAGAACTACCCGGTCACGCTGGTCAACTCGGTGAACCCGGACCGGATCGAGGGCCAGAAGACGGCCGCGTTCGAGATCTGCGACGTGCTCGGCCGGGCCCCGGACGTGCACTGCCTGCCGGTCGGCAACGCCGGCAACATCACGGCGTACTGGAAGGGCTACACCGAGTACGAGCGGGGGCGCCCGCGGATGCTCGGCTTCCAGGCCGCCGGGGCCGCGCCGATCGTGACCGGGGTCCCGGTACCGCGCCCGACCACGATCGCGACCGCGATCCGGATCGGCAACCCGGCGTCCTGGGCCCAGGCGGTGGCCGCTCGGGACGAGTCCGGCGGGTCGATCACCGCGGTGACAGACCGGGAGATCCTCTCCGCGTACCGGCTGCTGGCCCGGTCCGAGGGCGTGTTCGTGGAGCCGGCCTCGGCCGCCAGCGTGGCCGGGCTGCTCACCGCGGGGCTGGAGCCGGGCCGGACCGTGGTCTGCACGGTCACCGGCAACGGGCTCAAGGACCCGGACTGGGCGATCTCCGGTGCGCCGGCCCCGGTGACGGTCCCCGTCGACGCGACCGCCGCCGCAGCATCGCTCGGCCTGGCCTGACCGGTAGCCTGCCGCGGTGGCGAGAGCGGTGACACGGGCGTCCCGGGTGGCGTTCCGGGCCGCCCCGGTGCGGGTACGGGTGCCCGCGACGAGCGCGAACCTCGGCCCCGGCTTCGACGCGCTCGGCCTCGCCCTCGGTCTCTACGACGACGTCGTGGTCCGCGTCGCCGAGGAGGGCCTGTACGTCGACGTGGCCGGCGAGGGCGCCGACAGCGTCCCGCGGACCCGCCGACACCTCGTCGTCCGGGCCCTGCAGGCCGGGTTCGACGCGCTCGGCGGCCAGCCGCGCGGGCTCGAGGTGGTCTGCGCGAACCGGATCCCGCACAGCCGCGGGCTCGGCTCGTCCGCGGCCGCGATCGTGGCCGGGCTCACGGCCGCCCGCGCGCTGGTGCTCGGCGGCGAGGAGACCCTCGACGACGACGCGCTGCTCGGGCTCGCGGCCGAGCTGGAGGGCCACCCCGACAACGTGGCCGCCTGCCTGCTCGGCGGCCTGACCCTGGCCTGGACCCCGGCCGACGGCCCGGCCCAGGCGATCCGGCTGCCGGTCAGCCCGGCGCTGCGGCCGGTGGTGTTCGTGCCGAGCACCACCTCGTCCACGGCCAAGGCCCGCAAGCTGCTGCCCGAGACCGTGCCGCACGCGGACGCCGCGCGGAACGCCGCCCGCTCGGCGCTGCTCGTGCACGCGCTCGCGGCCGAGCCCTCGTTGCTGCTCACGGCGACCGAGGACCGGCTGCACCAGCCGTACCGGGCGCCGGCCCAGGCCCGGACGGCCGGGCTGGTGGAGGCCTTGCGGGCGGACGCCGTACCGGCCGTGGTGTCCGGGGCGGGGCCGTCGGTGCTGGCGTTCGCCGGGGCCGCCGACGACCTCTCGTCGTACACGCCCCGGGGGTGGGCGATGGAGGTGCTGCCGGTCGACCACGGCGGCGCCACCCAGCTCGCCCTGGCCGGCTGAAGACCTGCGGGAACACGCTGATGGGGGTTGTTGTTGCCCGTGTGGCAGCACAGCGTCTAGGCTTCTGGTCACCAGCCGCCCGAGGGTGCGCCTTCGGCGGGGTCTCTGGGTTCCTGCATCGCAGATTGGTGCTTAACCAGAGCTGGGCCCGTTGTCCCGTCCTTCACAGAGTTCCCCGGGTTCTCTGAGGAGTTTCAGCGAGGCTGCCACACCGTTCGCCGCGAGGCGGACCTTCACCGGCCGGAACGGCCGGTAGTTCGACCCCGGCCGCGGTTGATCCCGGCCGACGAAGGGACAACAACCGTGAGCGACACCACGGACTTCCTGACCGATTCCGGTCAGGCCGCCGAGCCCGGCCCGAGCACCGCTCAGGCCACCGAGACCCGCCCGCGCCGCCGTGCTGCCGGACTGTCCGGCATGCTGCTGCCCGAGCTCCAGGGCCTCGCCGCCTCGCTCGGCATCACCGGCACCGGCCGGATGCGCAAGGGCGAGCTGGTCGCCGCCATCCAGGCCAAGCAGGGTGGTAACGGCGCCGGTCAGGGCGCTGCCGCCAGCACTGCGCCGGCGCAGGACCAGCTGCCGCTGGGCAGCGGCACCTCGACCATCACCCTCCCCGCGACCGGGCAGCCGGACGCCGTTCCGGCGGCCGCGGCGTCCGCGCCGCCGGCCCGGACCCGGCAGCGGCGTACCGCCAGCCGGCCTGCCGGCAGCCCGGAGGCGGTGACCACGAGCGACACCGCCGCGACCGACACGGCTGCGACCGACACGGCTGCGACCGGCACGGCTGCGACCGGCACGGCTGCACCCGAGGCGCCCGTCACCGAGCGGCCGTCCGGTGACCGTCCGGCTACCGAGCGTCCGGCTACCGAGCGTCCGGCCTCCGAGCGTCCGGCTCGCCGGGAGCGCGGCGAGGGCCGTACCCGTACCGAGGGTTCCGGCCGCGCCGAGGGTGACAGCGGGACCCGGACCGAGGGCGACCGACCGGCCGGCGACCGCCCCGAGGGCGAGCGCGGCCCGCGCCGCGAGCGCACCGACAGCCGCACCGACCGGTCCGAGGCGGGCGACGGCGAGCAGGGCGAGGGTGGCCGTACCGACACCCGGCGCCGCGCCGAGCGCACCGACCGGTCCGAGGCGGGCGACGGCGAGCAGGGTGACGGTGGCCGTACCGACACCCGGCGCCGCGACCGCACCGAGACCCGCGCCGACCGTACCGACCGGTCCGAGCAGGGCGACGGCGAGCAGGGTGACGGTGGCCGCACCGACAGCCGGCGCCGCGAGCGCACCGACCAGCGCGCGGCCCAGGGCGGCGGCAACGACAACCGCACCGACAACCGCACCGACAACCGGGCCACCCGCACCGACGGCCGGAACGAGAACCGGAACGAGAACCGGAACGACACCCGCAACGGCCCCGCGGATGACGACGACGACTTCGACGGGCGCGGCGGCTCCCGCCGGCGCGGCCGGTTCCGCGACCGCAACCGCCGCGGCCGTACCGGGGGCACCGGCGAACGCTTCGCCGGCGACCAGGTCGAGCCGACCATCTCCGAGGACGACGTCCTGCTGCCGGTCGCCGGCATCCTCGACATCCTCGACAACTACGCGTTCGTCCGGACCTCCGGCTACCTGACCGGTCCGAACGACGTGTACGTCTCCCTCGCCCAGGTCCGCCGGCACGGCCTGCGCCGCGGCGACGCGGTCACCGGCGCGGTGAAGCAGCCGCGCGAGGGGGAGCGGCGCGACAAGTACAACGCGCTGGTCCGGCTGGACACGATCAACGGGATGGACCCGGAGCAGGCCAAGAACCGGCCCGAGTTCATGAAGCTGACCCCGCTCTACCCGCAGGACCGCCTGCGGCTGGAGACGGAGCCGCACCTGCTCACCCCGCGCGTGATCGACCTGGTCATGCCGATCGGCAAGGGCCAGCGGGCGCTGATCGTCAGCCCGCCGAAGGCCGGCAAGACCATGATCATGCAGGCCATCGCCAACGCGGTCACCACGAACAACCCGGAATGCCACCTCATGGTCGTCCTCGTGGACGAGCGGCCGGAGGAGGTCACCGACATGCAGCGCGCGGTGAAGGGCGAGGTGATCGCGAGCACGTTCGACCGGCCGCCGACGGACCACACCACGGTCGCGGAGCTGTCGATCGAGCGGGCGAAGCGGCTGGTCGAGCTCGGCCACGACGTGGTCGTGCTGCTGGACAACATCACCCGGCTCGGCCGGGCGTACAACCTGGCGGCGCCGGCCTCCGGCCGGATCCTGTCCGGTGGTGTCGACTCGACCGCGCTCTACCCGCCGAAGCGGTTCCTCGGCGCGGCCCGCAACATCGAGAACGGCGGCTCGCTGACCATCCTGGCGACCGCACTGATCGAGACCGGGTCGACGATGGACACCGTGATCTTCGAGGAGTTCAAGGGCACCGGTAACGCCGAGCTCATCCTCTCCCGCAAGATCGCCAACAAGCGGGTCTTCCCGGCGGTGGACGTGATCCAGTCCAGCACCCGCAAGGAGGAGATCCTGCTGGCGCCGGACGAGCTGGCGATCGTGCACAAGCTGCGCCGGGTGCTCAACGCGCTGGACCCGGAGTCGGCGATCGAGCTGCTGCTGGACCGGCTCAAGCAGAGCCGGACCAACATCGAGTTCCTGATGCAGATCGCGAAGTCCACGCCGGGCCAGGACTGAGTTGATCAAGGTCCTGCAAGGCCCGCGGGTCACTCTCCGGCCGCTCGACGAGCGGGACGTGGACGACCAGTTGCGGGCCGTGCAGGACCCGGAGGCGCTCCGGCTCACCGGGACGCACCGGAGCTTCACCCGGGTCGACATCGAGCAGTGGTGCCGGAGCCGGGCCGAGGCCCCGGACCGGTACGACTGGGCGATCGTCGACGCCGACGGCGGCGGCTGGCTCGGCGACTGCGCGCTGAACCACATCGACGAGGACAACCGGTCGGCGAGCTGGCGGATCGCCCTGGAGCGGAGGCTCGGCCAGGGCCTCGGCACCGAGGCGACCGGGCTGGCGCTGGACTTCGCGTTCGGCGAGCTCGGTCTGTACCGGGTCGAGCTGGAGGTCTTCGACTTCAACCTCCGGGCCCAGAAGTCGTACGCGAAGAGCGGTTTCACGGTCGAGGGGGTCAAGCGCGGCGGCCTGCTCTGGGACGGCCTACGGCACGACGTGATCTGCATGGCCGCGCTCGCCCCGGCCGGGAATCCCCAGGCCGGAGGCACTGTTCAGGAGGCAGTGCGCCGATCTGGCACACTGTCGCACGACCTCGGCTCCGGTTCACGCCACGTACGACCCGGCGACCCGGCGGCCACCGACGAGAGGACCCATTCGTGAAGCCCGGAATCCACCCTGACTACGTCGAGACGACTGTGACCTGCTCCTGCGGGTCCACGTTCACGACGCGGAGCACCGCTCCCAACGGCGTCATCCACGCCGACGTCTGCTCGCAGTGCCACCCGTTCTACACGGGCAAGCAGAAGATCCTCGACACCGGCGGCCGTGTGGCCCGGTTCGAGCAGCGCTACGGCAAGCGGACGCGCACCGGCAGCAACTAGCTACCCCGACGGCGCCCACTCCCTCAGACGGGAGCGGGCGCCGTTGCCGTATCAGGAGATGATCATGGAAACCCCGGAGAGCCTGCCCGCGCTGCTCGCCGAGCACGCCGAGCTGGAGCGCAGGCTCGCCGACCCGTCCGTGCACACCGACCAGGCGCTGGCCCGGCGGCTCGGCCGGCGGTACGCCGAGCTGGGCCAGATCGTGGAGACCGCGCGCCAGCTCGAGGCGACCCAGGGCGACCTGGCCACCGCGCGTGAGCTGGCCGGCGAGGACGCGTCGTTCGCGGTCGAGGCCACCGAGCTCGCGACCCGCGAGACGGCGCTGCAGGAGAAGCTGCGGGAGCTGCTGCTGCCCCGCGACCCGAACGACGGCAAGGACGTGATCCTGCAGGTCAAGGCCGGTGAGGGCGGCGACGAGTCGGCGTTGTTCGCGGGCGACCTGCTGCGGATGTACCTGCGCTACGCCGAGCGGCAGGGCTGGAAGACCGAGGTCCTCGACTCCGAGCAGTCCGACCTCGGCGGCTACAAGGACGTCACCGTCGCGATGCGCGGCAAGGCCGATGCGGGCGTGTGGCGGCACCTGAAGTACGAGGGCGGGGTGCACCGGGTGCAGCGGGTGCCCGCGACCGAGTCGCAGGGCCGCATCCACACCAGCGCCGCCGGCGTGCTCGTGCTGCCCGAGGCCGAGGAGGTCGACGTCCAGATCGACCCGTCCGACCTGCGCATCGACGTCTACCGCTCCTCCGGCCCGGGCGGCCAGAGCGTGAACACCACCGACTCGGCCGTCCGGATCACGCACGTGCCGACCGGCACCGTGGTCTCGATGCAGAACGAGAAATCGCAGTTGCAGAACCGGGAGGCCGGCCTGCGCGTGCTGCGGTCCCGGCTGCTCGCGCTGGCGCAGGAGGAGGCGGACAAGGAGGCCTCCGACGCCCGCCGCTCCCAGGTCCGTACGGTCGACCGCAGCGAGCGGGTGCGAACGTACAACTTCCCGGAGAACCGGATCTCCGACCACCGGGTCGGCTACAAGGCCTACAACCTGGACCAGGTCCTCGACGGCAGCCTGGAGGACGTGATCGCGGCGCTGGAGAAGGCCGACACGGACGCGCTGCTGCGCGGCGATGCGGGAAGTTAGGGCCGCCACCCGGCTGCTGGCCGACGCCGGGGTCGCCAGCCCGCGCCACGACGCCGAGGAGCTGGCCGCGCACGTGCTGGGAGTCCCGCGGTCCCGGCTGGTCCTGCTGGACCGACTGCCGGCCGATGCCGCCGGCCGGTACGCGGAGCTGGTCCGGGAGCGGGCCGCCCGGGTGCCGCTGCAGCACCTGACCGGGGTGGCCGGCTTCCGGCGGCTGGAGCTGGCGGTCGGGCCCGGGGTGTTCATCCCGCGGCCGGAGACCGAGGTGCTCGTCGACTGGGCGCTGGCCCGGCTCGCGCCCGGGGACCTGGTGGTCGACCTCTGCGCCGGGTCCGCGGCGATCGCGCTGGCGATCGCGGACGAGGCCCCGGGCGTCCGGGTGCACGCGGTCGAGCTGGAGGAGCACGCGCTGGCCTGGGCCGCGCGCAACGTGACCCGGACCGGGCTGCCGGTGACCCTGCACCGGGGCGACGTGGCCGACCCGTCCGTGCTGGCAGCGCTGGACGGGACCGTGGACCTGGTCACGGCGAACCCGCCGTACATCCCGGTCGGGGCCGCCGGGGTGGAGCGGGAGGTGGCCGAGCACGACCCGCCGGCCGCGTTGTGGGGCGGCGAGGACGGTCTGGTCACCGTACGGGCGGTCGAGCGGGCCGCGGCCCGGCTGCTCGGGCCGGGCGGGCTGGTCGCCGTCGAGCACGCCGACCTGCAGGGCGAGTCGGTGCCGGCGGTGTTCGCGCGGGCCGGCTGGGCCGAGGTGGAGGATCATCCCGACCTGGTCGGCCGGGCCCGCTTCACCACTGCCCGCAGGATCTGATCGTCCCGAGTCCGCCCCAGCCCTGGCGGCCGGGTGCGGCGGGCTGGCCGTGCCGGTGGACGTCGCCGATCCCGGGCAACCGGCCGGCGCCGCGGCGACCGTACGGGACCGGCTCGGGCGACCCGACCTCGTCGTCGCCACGCGGGCGTCCTGCTCACCGACCCCGGCGCCGACGCCGATCCGGCGGCGACCGCGGCCATGGTGACCACGAATCTCACCGGCGCGGCTGTCCTGGACGACCAGCGCGGCGGGCGCGGCCGGCCGGGGCGGGCCCGGGTCGGGTCGCGGCGCCCCGGGGACGACCGGGCGCCGCGACCCGGGTCTCAGGCCGCGACCCGGAGCGCCGCCCGGCGCAGCCGGGGGCAGGGCGGGACGCCGAGCTCGGCCGCCAGCAGCGCCCGGGCCTGCTCGTAGCGCACCAGCGCCGCGTCCGGCCGCCCGGCCGCGGCGAGCAGCTCGACCAGCCGCGCCTGCACCATCTCCTCGTACGGGTCGCAGGAGGTGTAGGTCTCCAGCGGCCCGATCCCCAGCTCCGGCCGCCCGGTCGCCTCGGCCACGTCGGCCAGCTCCAGGCAGCGCCGCAGCACCAGCCGCTCGGCCCCGAGCACGAGCGGGTCGGACCGGCCGAGCCGGATGACGTCGGCCAGCACGGGCCCGCGGTAGCGGTCCAGCGCCGCGGCCAGCCGCAGGCACCGCTCCGCCGCCGGTTCCTCCGGCGCGCCCGGCTCGCCCAGCCGGTCGAGATCGAGGTCGAAGTCGTGCACCAGCCGGTAGCCGCAGCCTTCCCGGCGGACCTCGGCCGCCAGGCCGACCTCGTCGAGCCACCCGCGCAGCCGGGTCACGGCCACGTGCACCGACGCCGGCCGGGTGTGCCCGGCCCGGTCGTCCCACACCACCGAGATGAGCCGGTCGACGGACAGCGGCTCGCGACCCGCGAGCAGCAGCACGCCGAACAGACCGCGGACCACCTCCGCGCGTGGCGCTTCCTGTGGCCGGGTCCCGACCTGCACGGACAGTGACCCGAGAACCCCGACCCGTATGGATCCGGTCATGTCTCTCCCCACCCGAGAAAAGCCTTCGTGGGGTGGGACGCTTCAGAAGCCGGATAAGTTGGTCTTCGAGCAGGAACTGCCCCTTAGGGCAACCCATTCGAGACCTCGTCGTATCCTCGGGGCTTCCAGAAGACCAGATGAGGACTCAGCGCGGAGAAATGACTACAGACAGCTTCCGCGTGGTGGCCGACTCGCCCCACCGTACGGCCCGGGTCGCCGTCGCGGTCGCCGGGCAGCTGCGCGCCGGTGACGTCGTGCTCCTGTACGGCGACCTGGCCGCCGGCAAGACCACGTTCGTCACCGCCGCCGCGGCCGCGCTCGGCTCGCCGGACCAGGTGACCAGCCCGACGTTCATGCTGGCCCAGTTCTACGCCGGCGGGCGGGTGCCGGTGCTGCACCTCGACACCTACCGGCTCGCCGCGGTGGCCGAGTTCCGCGACCTCGGGCTGGACGAGCAGCTGGCCGACTCGGTGACGCTGGTCGAGTGGGGCGGCCTGGTCGAGGGCGAGCTGCCCGAGCACCTCGCGATCACGCTGGAGCCGGCCGGGGAGACCAGCCGCGCGATCACGGTGACCGCGCACGGGCCGCGCTGGGCCGGCGTACCGGGGCTGATCGAGAGCACGCTGCTGGCCGAGGCCGTCTGATGCTGACGCTGGCCCTCGAGACCTCCACCGCGACCTTCGCCGCCGCTCTCGCCACCGACGACGAGGTCGTCGCCGTCCGGGCGCTGGAGGGCGTGCCGCCGCAGCAGCGCGACCTGCCCGGGCTGGTGGCCGGGCTGCTCGCCGAGGCGGGCCGGGGCTTCGCCGACCTCGGCCGGATCGCCGTCGACGTCGGGCCGGGCAACCTGGCCGCGGTCCGGACCGGGGTCGCGTACGGCAACGGCCTGGCCTTCGCGCTCGGCATCGGCGTCGCCACCGCGGACTCGCTGGAGCTGATGGCCGCGCAGGCGGGCCCGGCCGTGCCGGTGCTCTGCCTGCGCAACGCCGGCGCCGGCCGCGCGTACGGCGGCTGGTTCGCCGGCGGGACCGCGACCTACCGGCACGGCCCGCTGGCCGAGGTGGTCGCGCTGGCCGGCGGGCCCGAGGTCGTGCTGGCCGGCGACTTCCGGACCGAGGCCGCCGAGCTGCTGCCCGGGGTGGTGGTGAAGGACTCCGGCCTCACCGGCCCCGACGTCCGGGTGCTGCGCCGGGTCACCGCCGGCCGGCCCACCCTCGACCCGACCCGGGAGCGCGCCGCGTCCCCGCTGACCGACACCTCGCCGCGCTTCGGCGGCTCGGAGGTCGCCGACGACGGCGGCCCGGAAGGCACAGGCACCGATGACTGACCCGGCCCCGGCGGTCGAGACCCTGCGGGCCGGCGGGATCGTGCTGCTGCCCACCGACACCGTGTACGGCCTGGCCGTCCACCCCGAGCACGGCGCCGACTCGCTGGCCCGGCTGTTCGCGATGAAGCGGCGGCCGCTGTCCCGCAACCTGCCGATCATGGTCGCCTCGCCGGACCAGGCCGAGGCGCTGGGCGCGCGGGTGACCGGGGCGGCCCGGCGGCTGCTGGCCGCGTTCTCGCCCGGCCCGCTCACGCTGGCCCTCGGGCTGGACCCGGAGCGGGCGCCGGCCTGGCTGGCCGGGCGGGACGAGATCGCGATCCGGATCCCGGACGACGTGTTCCTGCTCGACGTGCTGCGCCAGGCCGGGCCGCTGCTGGTGACCAGCGCCAACCTGCACGCGCAGGAGACGCCGGAGTCGATGCGGCAGGTGCTCGACCAGCTCGACGGCGCGCCCGACCTCGCCATCGACGGCGGCGACCGGGCGACGGTCCCGTCCACGCTGGTGAACTGCAACCTGCCGGCCCCCGCGGTCGAGCGGGTCGGCGCCGTCCCGGCCGAGCAGATCCAGAAGGTGCTGGCATGACCGCCGATCTCGTGCTGGGGATCGAGACGTCCTGCGACGACACGTCGGTCGCGCTGGTCGACCCGGCCGGGCAGGTGATCGCCGCCTCGACCGCGTCCCAGGTCGCGCTGCACAACCGTTACGGCGGCGTCTACCCGGAGCTGGCCAGCCGGGCCCACGTCGAGAAGATCCTGCCGACCGTACGGATGGTGCTGGAGGACTCCGGGGTGGACCCGCGCACGCTGCGGGCCATCGGCGTCACCCGCGGCCCCGGCCTGATCGGCTCGCTCATGGTCGGCGTCAGCACCGCGGCCGGCCTCGGCCAGGGCTGGGGCGTGCCGGTGCTCGGCATCAACCACCTGCGCGGGCACCTGCGCAGCGCGGACCTGGAGGAGCGCCGGGTCGACTACCCGGCCACGATCCTGCTGGTCTCCGGCGGGCACACGTTCCTGGCCGGGATGGCCGACCCGGCCACGATCACCCTGCTCGGGTCCACTGTGGACGACTCGGTGGGGGAGGCGTACGACAAGGTCGCCCGGATGCTCGGCCTCGGCTACCCCGGCGGCCCGGTGGTGGACAGGCTGGCGGCCACCGGGAGGCCGGTGTTCCCGTTCCCCCGGCCGATGCTGGCCGACGGGCTGAACTTCTCCTTCTCCGGGCTGAAGTCGGCGGTCGAGCGGTTCCTGGCCGCGAACCCGGACGCGCCGCCGGCCGACGTCGCGGCCAGCTTCGTGGCCGCGGTGCTGGAGGTGCTGGTGGCCAAGTGCCGCAAGGCGCTGGCCGAGAACCCGTCGAAGTGCCTGGTGATCGTCGGCGGGGTGGCGGCCAGCCCGCCGCTGCGGGAGGCGGCGGCGCAGCTGTGCGCCGAGGCCGGCGTACGCCTGAGCCTGCCCCCGCTGCGCTGGTCCACCGACAACGGCGCGATGATCGCGATGGCGACCTGGGACTACCTGGCCGCGGGCGAGCAGCTGCCGGCGCTCGCCACCACGTCCCTCTCGATCGAGAGTCTCTAAGTGTCTCTGGTCTTCAACTGCGCCGACGCGGCCGAGCGGGCCGAGGGCCTGGCCTCCGCGGTCGACTCGATCCGCCGCGGCGAGCTGGTCGTGATGCCGGTCGACGCCTCGTACGGGCTGGCCGCCGACGCCTTCCAGCCCGCCGCCGTCGACGCGCTGGCCGCCAG
>DASYKU010000045.1 GCA_035995165.1 Mycobacteriales bacterium | reverse complement strand
GGAGGCGGACGGCCTGCTGCGCCGGCATCTCGGGGTGGTCTTCGACATCGGCCACCAGTCCGTCGGCTTCGAGGACGTCACGGTCTCGCTGCGGAAGCTCGTCACGGCCGGCATCCCGGTGTTCAAGCTGCAGGAGGCGGCCGCGCTCTGGGTCGAGGAGCTGACCCCGGCGGTCGTGCCGGACCTGCGGGTCTTCACCGACACGATCTACCTGAGCCAGTCGGTGCTGCGGCAGGACGGCGAGGCCCGGCACTTCCTGCACCTGGGCGAGGCGCTGGACGCGTACGAGATGGACCCGCGACCGGCCGAGCTGCGGACGCACTTCCACGTCCCGGTGTTCCTGGCCGAGCTCGGCCCGTTCCGGACGACGCGGTCCTCGGTGCAGGACGCCCTGCGCCTGCACCGGGCCACGCCGCTGTCGGACCACCTGGAGATCGAGACGTACACCTGGGACGTGCTGCCGGCCCACCTCAAGACCGGCGACATCGTCGACTACGTCAGCCGCGAGATCGACTTCGTCCGGGCCGAGCTGACGTCCTAGCGGCTCGCGTAGAGGGCGCCCGTGACCCCTCCGAACGGACGCAGGATCAGCGAGGACCGCTGACCTCGAGGGCGAGCCAGCCGGCGAGATCGTCGATCTCGGCGCCGACGGACTTCGTCATCGCCTTGGTGAACGGGACGTCCTCGTGGATCGCGTCGACCCGCAGCACACCGGCCTTGCGGTCGGCGGTCGCATCGAGCTTCCCGACCAGGCGGTCGCCGTGCAGGATCGGCAGGGCGTAGTAGCCCCAGCGCCGCCTGGCCGCGGGCTTGTAGATCTCCAGCGCGTAGTCGTACTCGAAGATCTCGACCATCCGCTTGCGGTCGTGCACCAGCCGGTCGAACGGCGACAGCAGCGCGGTCCGCCCGGCGAACGGACCGTCCAGATAGGACGGATCGACCCGCCACTCGCCCTTCACGCCCTCGATCTCGGCCGGCTCGCCGACCTCGGCGACGTCGGCCGGCTCGACCGGGCACTCCGGCCCGCGGGCCCGGGCCAGGCCGAGCGCGCGCAGCCGGCGTTCGTTGCGGGTCCGGGTCGCCGTCTCCACCGGCACCGGGCGGGTCTCCGGGTAGATCCGCCCGGCCAGGTCCCAGAGCCGGTCGTTGCCGCGCCGCCCGGCCACCGCGACCTCGCCCCGCAGCACCATGAACTCCAGCAGCTGGCTGACGTTGCGGTTGTTCGTCCAGCCGCTGGACTTCCAGGGCCGGACGCAGCTGTCCGGCAGGTCGCGGGAGGTCAGCGGACCGCCGGCGCCCAGCCGGCCCAGGATGTCCTGGTGGCAGGCGCTGTTGTCGGCGATGAACTCCTGCCGCGGCCGCTGCCAGCCCTTCGGGTCGAACTCGGGCCAGCGGTCCATCTCGCCGCGGTAGAGCGCGACGTCCTCGGCCGGCCGGATCATCGCCCGCAGCTCCACCAGCTCGCGCCGGTCCAGGGCCGCGGCCAGGTCCGCGGGGGAGTACGCGGAGCCCAGCCGGCTCCAGGCGACCAGGTCCGCGCTCGGCGTCACCGCCGCGGTCGGGTCGAGCTGCAGCAGCGTCAGGTGCCGGACCAGCTCCAGCAGGCCCGCCGGCCGCTGCGCGTCGAGCAGCTGCGCCCGTACCGCGATCCGGCGCGCCTGCGCCCGCGTCAACCGATGCACGCTCACCCGGGCCAGCCTAGGGCGTGTCGAAGCGGGTGAGGACAGCGTCCATCTCCTCGAAGGTGGGGGGCGCCGGGAGCGGGCCGGGCGCGGGGGCCGAGAAGGCCTCCAGCAGGTACGCGATGAGCCGGGGCGAGGTCGTCGGGGCCAGCCCCGCGGTCGCGGTGACCACGCCCGCGTTGGCCATGAGCACCATCGGGAAGTCGTGCGGCGAGAAGTCCGCCCGCAGCCGCCCGGTCCGCTTGGCCCGGTCGAAGACCTCGACCGTCCGCAGGTAGGCCTGCAGCCGGAGCTCCTCGAACTCGCCCGCGCCCGGGAACGCCTGGGTCAGCACCTCGGTGAAGCCGCGGTCGCCGGCCTGCAGCGCGCAGACCCGCTCGACCAGCCCGGTGAAGCCGTGCCAAGGGTCCGGGTCCTCCAGCGCGACCTCGACCAGCGCGGCGAAGTCGCCCATCCGGTCGCCGAGCGCGGCCGCGACGAGCAGGTCCCGGCTGGGGAACCGGCGCAGCAGGGTGGCCAGGCCGACGCCGGCGCGGCGGGCGACCTCGTTCAGGGAGGCGCCGAGACCGTCCTCGGCGAACACGACCCGGGCCGCCTCGACGATCCGCTCCCGGTTGCGCCGCGCGTCCGCCCGCAACGCCGGCGGCTCGGCCGGGGGCAACGCTGCCGCACGGTCCTGGGTGCTCGTGTGCGCACTCACAGTGCACACAGTACGCACTTAACCGGAGTGGGTTGTCCACTTGCCCCGGCGCGTGCTTCCATTCGATCTGAACAACCCTCTCCACATCAGCGCCCTGCCCACGCGTTCGGGGGAGCCATGCGAGCACTGCACGTCCCGGCCATCGGTGCCCACGAACAGCTGTCGGACCTCCCTGTCCCCGAGGTCGTCCCCGGCACCGTCCTGGTCCGGGTCAAGGCGGCCGCGCTCAACGCCATCGACAACGTCATCGCCGTCGGGATGCTGGCCCGCCAGCTGCCCCGGGCGTACCCGGTGATCCTGGGCCGGGACGTGGCCGGCGTGGTCGAGGCGGTCGGGTCCGGGGTCGAGCACGTCCGGGTCGGCGACGAGGTCGTCGGCACGGTCCCGCTCACCCCGCCGCTGCACGCCGGCACCCTGGCCGACTACGCCCTGGTGCCGGCCTGCAGCGTGGTGGTCAAGCCGCCGGCGCTGTCGTTCGTGTCCGCGGCCGCGATCCCGCTGGCCGGGGCCGTCGCGATCGCGGCCGTCCAGGCTGTCGACCCCGCACCCGGGCAGACCGTGCTCGTCAACGGGGCCAGCGGCGGCGTCGGCTCGTACGCGATCCAGCTGGTCGCCGCCCGCGGGGCCGAGGTCCTGGCCACCGGCACCGCCGAGGACGCGGTCCGGCTGAAGCGGCTCGGCGCCGGCACCGTGCTCGACCACACCCTGGCCCCGCTGGTCCGGCAGGTCCGCGCGCTGCGGCCGGGTGGGGTGGACGCGCTCATCGACCTCGTCGCGTACACGGCCCGGACGATGCCGCTGGGCGCGGTGGCGGAGGGTGGCGTGGTCGCCAGCGCGCTCGGGGCCGCCGACCCCGGGACGCTCGCGGCCGCCGGGCTCACCGGCGCCAACGTCAGCGCGGCGGTGACCCGGGAGCTGCTCGCGCGGCTGGCCGACCAGGTCGCGACCGGTTCGCTCACGGTCGACGTGACCACGGTCCTGTCGCTGGACCAGGCCATCGACGGCCTGCACACGATCGCGGCCGGGCGGGCCCGCGGCAAGATCGTCGTCTCGGTCGCCGACTAGGCGGTCGAGTCACTCGCCGACGTCGCCGGCCGGGCCGGGGCCACCGCCGCAGACAGGCGGTCGGCCAGTCTGCGGACCTCGGCCTGGAGCTCCTTCGAGCCGAGCACGGTGAACGGCAGCGGGATCGCGGCGAGCGCGCCGGCGTACCAGTCGAGTTCGTTGGTGCTGCCGCGCAGCAGGCAGCTGCCCGCGTCGATCGGCTCGACCCGCCCGAGCGTGCGCGGGACCCAGTGTGCGACCACCTCGGCCGGGGCGTCGATCCGCACCTCGGTCTCGTACGTCCACCCGTCGGCCAGGTGCTCCTCCACCTCCCGCACCGGGTCCAGCCCGGCCGGGGGTTCGTAGGTCTCCCCGGTCGGTTCGCAGCGCAGGACCCGGTCCAGCCGCAGCACCCGGCGGGCGTCGGCGGTGCGCGACCAGCACAGCACGTACCAGCGCCCGTGCCGGACCACGACCGCCCACGGGTCGATGACCATCTCCCAGCTGCGGCCCTCGCTGCGGCCGTACCGGATCCGGACCTGGCGGCCGACCTCGCAGGCCTGCGCGAGCGCGGCGGTGAGCCCGGGATCCGGGCTGGCGGCGGCGTCGCCCGGGTTCTGGGCCAGCACCCGGCGCATGGCGTCGGCCGGCCCGGCCGCCGTGGAGGGCAGCACCCGCACGATCTTGGCCAGCGCGGTCGCCGCGGGGTGGTCGGAGTCGACCGAGCCGTGCCAGCCCTGCAGCACCGCCATCACCAGCCCGAGGGCTTCGTTCGTGCTGAACATCAGCGGCGGGACCCGGGCGCCGCGCCCGATCCGGTAGCCGCCGTACGGGCCGGTGACGGACTCGACCGGCATGCCGGCGTCGCGCAGGATGCCGACGTACCGGCGGGCGGCGCGGTCGGAGACGCCGAGCCGGCCGGCCAGCTCGTCGCCGGTGATGCCGGGCTTGGCCTGGATCGACTCGAGCGCGAGCAGGGCGCGGGCGGTCGGGTTCAGGTCGGGCGGCATTCGTGATCCACTCCGGGTCCAGGAAGCACTTCGTCCGGAATGGACAGTAGTCTTCCCCGGCATGGCGAGCAGGGTTCGACGGCACCGACCTCTCCGGAGCTGAGGTGGAGCTCGGGTTCAGCGGCGAGATCTGGTACTGGCGCGGGCCCGCGCCGTATTACTACGTCACCGTGCCGGCCGGCCTCTGCCGCGACATCGAGGACGTGTCCGGACAGGTCAGCTACGGCTGGGGGATGATCCCGGCCATCGTGACGATCGGCTCGACCACCTGGAGGACGTCCCTGTACCCCAAGGACGGCCGGTACGTGGTGCCGATCAAGGCCTCCGTCCGCCGCTGCGAGCACCTCGACGAGGGCCACATCCCCGAGCTGCACCTCTCCATCGACGCCTGAGCGTCAGGTCCGATCCGCGCCGGTCGGCGGGTCGAGCTCGGCGCGCAGGCGGGGCAGCTGGTCGGGGTAGCTGCGGGCCAGGAAGGCCAGCAGCTTCTCCCGCACCTCGCAGCGCAGGTCCCAGCTGGTCGGCGCGTCCACGGAGCTCATCAACGCCCGCAGCACCATCGTCGTCGGGGTCGTGTCGACGACCTGCAGCACCCAGTCCCGCCTGTCCCACAACAGCGAGGACTCCAGCACCCGCTGGAGCTCCTCCCGTACGGGTTCCACCGGCAGCGAGAAGTCCACGTGCAGCAGGACGCTGCCGAGCACCCGGGCCTCCTGCCGGGTCCAGTTCTGGAACGGCTTCTGGGTGAAGTACGTCGTGGGCAGCACCAGCCGGCGCTCGTCCCAGAGGTGGACCACGACGTAGGTCAGGGTGATCTCCTCGACCCAGCCCCACTCCTCCTCGGCCACCACCACGTCGTCGAGCCGGAGCTCGTCGCTGAAGGCGAGCTGCAGGCCGGCGATGACGTTCGCGAGCGTGGTCTGGGCGGCCAGGCCGGCGACCGCGCTGAGGATGCCGGCCGAGGCCAGCAGGCTGGCGCCGAGCGCCCGGACCGAGGCGAAGGTGATCAGCATCGCGGCGAACGCGGCCACGAAGACCACCGCCACGGCGACCCGGCGGACGACGATGACCTGGGTGTAGAGCCGCCGGACCCGCAAGTTGTCCGGCACCGAGCGGTCGTAGCGGCGCAGCGTCGCCTCCTGGGCGACCAGCGCGACCCGGGCGAACAGCCAGGCCACGGCGGCGATGAGCACCAGCAGCAGGCTGTGCCGGACCAGGTCGGTGGTGTCCGCGTCGGCGCCCCGCTCCGGCCGGGCCAGCAGCAGCGCGACCGTGAGCACGACCAGCCGGAACGGCAGCCGGCCGCGGCCGGACAGCATCGCCAGCAGCGGGTCGCGCCGACCGGCCCGGCTCACCACGACGTGCACGACGGTGGCGATGACGAGGGTCGCCACCAGGGCCGCCGCGCTCGCGACGGCCGCCTGCACCGGGTCCCATCCCACGCCCATCACCTCCGCCGGGCCGGGGCCGGGGTCGGCCGCCGACCGCTCGCGGCGAGTATGGGCGCGCGGGGGAGCAGGCGCTCAGGCGACCTCGATCGGTTCCTCCGGGTCGACGGTGAACACGGCGTCCAGGCCGAGCAGCGCCAGCAGCTGGCGGATCCGGCCCGACACGCCGCGCAGCCGCATCGTGGTGCCGGCCGCGGCGACGTCCCGCTGCGCGGCGACGAGCACGCCGAAGCCGGCGGAGTCCATGAACGTCACGGCGCCGAGGTCCACCAGGACCGGTACGCCCCGGTCGGCCGCGTCCACGAGGGCCCGGCGCATCCGGGGCGCGGTGTCGATGTCCACCTCACCCTGGACCTCGACGACCGTCTGCTCGACGGCGGGGACACTGCGAACCGAGAACGACACGCGACTCCAGAGGGGAGGTCACCGGCCGCCGCTGGACGGTGAGCTGAGTAAGGGACCCCGCCGGAGGCCCGCGATGACGCGATCCGCCGGTTCGGTCGTCCCGGTCGCCGCCGCCGGGTTTGCCGAGCCGGGCCCGGTCAGGCGGGTCGGTCCGGCGGCGCGGCCGCCAGGCGGACCGGCCGGGCGGGTCGGGCGGGTCGGCCGGGCGGGTCGGGCGGGTCGGCCGGGCGGGCCCGGTCAGGCGGGTCGGTCGGCCCCGGCGCCGGCAGGCGGGTCGTCAGACCGGGGGTGCGGTCAGGTCCAGAGCGCGGCGACCGCGGCGGCGTGGGTGGCGCCGAGGGCGCGACCGGCCCGGGCCGCGGGACCGCGGGTGGCGGGGGAGAGCGGGTTCGGGCCGAACGCCTCCAGGGCGGCCTGGTCCGGGCTGATCACGTACACGGCGGCCGGCCCGAGCGCGGCCAGGTCGGCCTCGTCCCCGCCCCACGGCTGCGACGGGGTCGGCAGCGGCTGCAGGATCAGCACCCGGTCGGCGCCGGCGGCGAGGTCGGCGTTGGTCATCGTGCGGACCCCACCGTCGACGTACCGGTGGTCCCCGATCGCGATCGGCGGCCAGACGCCGGGGACCGCGCCGCTGGCGGCGACGGCGTCGACCAGCTCGGCCCCGGACGCCCGGGTGAAGACCGTCCGCTCGCCGGTCCCGGCGTCCACGGTGGTGAGCAGCAGGCGCCGGTCCGGCCACACCGGCACCGGGAGCCGGCCCTTGATCGCGGCCAGCCGGACCGCCGGGGTCACTGTGTCGGCGGCCAGCGCGAGCGCGCCGATCCGGCGACCGGCGTCGGCCGCGTCGGAGGCAGCGGTCTGGGCCGTGGCGAACTCGGCGAACAGCTTCGCCGCGTCGACGTCGACCTCGATCTCGGACGTCGACGGCCGCAGCTGGGCCTCGTACAGCTCGTCGAGCGGGACGCCGCTGGTGATCTGGGCCCCGACTGAGGCGCCGGCCGACGTGCCGATGACCACGTCGGCGCCGAGGACCCGCTCGGCCAGCCCGGGGTCGGCGTCGGCGAGGCCGCGCAGGATTCCGAGCTCCCAGGCGATACCGGCGACCCCGCCGCCGCCCAGGACGAGCGCGGTGCCGTACGAAGCCTGCGGTTCGGTCATGGGCGATCACGTCCTTGTCGAGTGGGTCACCGTCCTCGATCACCGTAGGCGCGGGATACGACAGATCCACCGTTGGCACGCCTCCGTAACACGGACGAAAGTCGGCGCGTTTATACAGACGTCCACGGGGATGGCCCGGGCCGTGCGGGTGCCTGCCCGTTCGTGCCCGGATTCCGGGAGGATCAGTGAACTCACCCGCCAGTCCGCGCGACATCCGTGCCCTGCTGACCCAGCGTCTCGGCCGCCGCGGCTTCCTGCGCGCGGCCGCGGTGGTGGGCGGCGGCGCGGCCGCGCTGTCCGCCACCACCGGCACCGCCGCGGCCGGCTCCCCCGCCACCGGGACGGCCGGGTCCAGGTCCACCGCCCTGCCGCGGGAGGTCCTGCAACCGGGCCAGGGGCCCATCCCGGGCAGGCACTACCTGCCGTCGCTGCCGGACCAGGTCCGCTGGGGCTACGTCCCGGCCCTCGGCAGCGCGCCGGTGCTGCGGATGCGCTCCGGCGAGACCGTCACGGTCGACACCGTCTCGCACGAGGGGATCCTGGAGGACCAGGGCCGCGACCCGATCGCCTACTTCGGCTCGCACGGCGTCCCGCGCAGCCGGGTTCTCACCGACGCGATCGCGGTCGCAGCCGAGTACGACCGGACCACCCGGAACTTCGACGTCGACGGCCCGCACGTGGTCACCGGGCCGATCCAGGTGGACGGCGCCGAGCCCGGCGACGTGCTGAAGATCGAGATGCTGTCCTTCCTGCCCCGGGTCCCGTACGGCGTGGTCTCCAGCCGGCACGGCAAGGGCGCGCTGGCCCGCGCCGCCGACGGCTCGGCCCCGCCCGGGATCACCCTGGCCGAGGTGATGCCGCCGATCGCGACCGACGGGCGGGCCACCGCAATCCCCACCGAGTACGGCAACGTCTCGACGTTCACGCCGGTCGAGTCGCACCGGCGTGGCGCGGTCGGCGTGCTGCCGCGCGGCCGGCACGGGTCGGTCCGGTTCCCGCTGCACCCGTTCATGGGCATGACCGGGGTCGCGTTCGCGCCGGCGCCCACGCTGACCGACCCGAACCTCAACTCGATCCCGCCGACGCTCGGCGGCGGCAACATCGACATCAGCCTGCTCACCGTCGGCTCGACGTTCTACCTGCCGGTCTTCGCCGAGGGCGCGTTGTTCTACACCGGCGACCCGCACCTGGCGATGGGCGACGGCGAGGTCGCGCTGACCGCGATGGAGGGGTCGGTCCGGGCCACCTTCCGGCTGACCGCCTGCAAGCCGGGCTCGGGCGACGCGCCGTCGGTCGCGTTCGGCTACCCGTTCGGCGAGACCGGCGACGTCTGGATCCCGATCGGACTGTCCGATCCGGACGCGGCCCGGCAGGGACAGGTCAACGACCTGAACATCGCGATGCGGCGGGCCGTGGTCAACGCGTTGGACTTCCTGCAGGACGACCTCGGACTGGACCGCGCGGTGGCGTACGCGTACCTGTCGGCCGCGGTGAACTTCCACGTCTCCCAGGTGGTCGACCGCACCACCGGCGTCCACGCCTCGATCCCCAGGTCCCACTTCGGCTGAGCCGTCACATCCCGGCGCCGCCGTTCGTCAGACCGACCGACGCGACGTTCGAGGACGGGACGCCCATGCTCGGTCGGAAGGACTACACCGAGGACGAACTGGCCCGGGCCCGGGCCGCGGTGGACCAGCAACTGGCCACGTCCCGGCGGCTGGCCTCCGCGGCGATGGCGGCCGGCGAGCCGGACACCGTCGCCGAGCTGGAACGGCGGTTCCGCTGAGCGTCAGCCCAGCGCCGCCACGTACGCGGCGAACTCCAGCGCCGTCTCCAGACTGCCCGGACGGGGCGGTGCGTCCGGGTCCCAGCCGAGCGGACGGTCCTCGATCACCTGGGTGAGCAGCGGGCGCCAGCGCGGGTCGAGCTCGTCCCGGGCCCACGTCAGTGCCCCGCGCTTGGACGTCACCTCGGCCGTCCGCAGCGTGTAGAGCACCCGGCAGTACGTCGAGACCAGGTAGCGCTGGGTCCAGGCGATGTCGAACGGTGCCCAGCTCCGCAGGCCGGCCAGGATCCCCGGCAGCGCGGTCCGGGCCTCGGCCCGCAAGGACTCCGGCGGGACCGGGTCGACCAGCTCGGTGACCGGCGGCCCGGCCAGCGTGATGCCGTGCCGGTGCAGGATCCAGCGGGCGTGCGCGCTGTTGCAGTGCGTGTCCCAGATCAGGGTGCGATGGCCGTGGTCGTTGAACAGCCAGGGCACGCCGAGGCCGTCGACGCTCCGCAGCGACGTCACGTCCGCGTACGAGCCCTCGATGTTGCGCGGCCAGAGGCCGGGGCGGGTCGGGATCTCGTCGTGCAGCGCCCGCAGGCCGGCCTCGGCCGGGCCGGACGGTGGTGCGGTGGTGGCGACGATGAAGTCGCAGTCGCTGGTGAGGTCGCCGGCGCCGAGGGCGAAGGAGCCCTGCACGTAGGCGCCGACGAAGGTGTCGCCGAGGATCGCGCGGGCCGAGCCGACCAGGTCGGCCAGCAGCGCGTCGAGCTCGGGAAAGGGGGTGACCATGCGGAATCTCCGTACCCGTAGGAGGTCTGGGGCGTGTACGGGCGCGGCGGAGGCCTCAGCAGGACGTCGCCGCGCTCAGGCGCGACGGATCCGCAGGGCGTCGAAACAGGTCACGCGGTCACGATAGCCCCGTCGCCAACCGGGTTCGGGGAGGCGGGCGTAGCAGGTCTGGGGCCGAGCGCGCGGGGGGTTTTCGGCCGCCGGAAGGATTGTCGGCCCGCGACAGCCGTGGGATATTGCCCCCGAGATCCCTGGGGGTGTTCGCAATGGCGCGAACCATCACAGTCCTGCTCGTGCTCGCCGCGATCGCGGGCGGATCCGTCGCCGCGGCCGGGCCTGCGGCTGCCGCCGGACCGAACTGCCGGGTCCAGAACGCGGCGCTCGGCGCCTCGTACGGGCCCGACACCGGCGTCGCGCTCAGCACCGCCATCGCGGCGGCCCGGGCCGGGGACCGGCTGGTCGTCTCGGGCACCTGCACCGGGAACTACGACGTCACCACGGACCTGACGATCGCCGGTCTGCACCCCGGCGCCCGCCGCCCCGTGCTCGACGGCGGGGGAGCCGGCTCGGTCCTGCTGGTGGACTTCGCCACGGTGACGCTGACCGACGTCGTCGTGACCCACGGCCAGACCGGCATCGACAACTTCGGCACCCTCAAGGCGACCCGCCTGCTGGTCCGCGACAACACCACCGTGGGCTCGGGCGGCGGCATCCTCAACTCCGGGTTCCTCACGCTGGTCCGCTCGACCGTCGCCGGCAACCGCAGCACCCTCAATGACGGTGGCGGGATCTGGAACAACGGCACCCTGGTCACCTGGTCGACCCGCATCAGCGGCAACACCGCCGCCAACGCCGGTGGTGGCCTCCTCAACGAGGAGATCGCGGTCCTGCACGGGTCGACGATCACCGGGAACACCGCCACCTTCGGCGGCGGCATCTTCGCCACCTTCGGCGGCAGCAGCATCCCGACGCTCGACCACACCACGGTCACCGGCAACCACCCGGACGACTGCGCACCGGCCTGCTGATCCTCGGTCCGGCCCGGGACCGGCCGTACGAGGCCTGGGGCCGGTCCGGGCATGGCCTAGGGTCGCGCGGGTGAAGGTCAGCGAGGACGAGGTACGGATCCCGGCACCGGACTGCGAGATCCGGGCGGTGCTGATCACGCCGGCCGGGCCCGGACCGTGGCCGGGCGTGCTGCTCTACACCGACATCTTCCAGCTGACCGACTCGACGCTGCGGACCGCGCGGCGGCTGGCGGCGGCCGGGTTCCTGGTCTGCGTGCCGGAGATCTACCCGCGCGGCGAGCTGGCCGGGGTGGCGCTGGAGTTCGACGACGGTGGCAAGGCGGCCGGCCTGGCCGGGGCGGCCGCGACGACGACCGCGCAGTTCGACTCCGACCGGGTCGCGGTCCTCGACTTCCTCCAGCAGCGGGCGGACGTCGATGCGCTGCTGGCAGTGGGTTTCTGCATCGGCGGGCACCTGGCGTTCCGGGCCGCGTTCGACCCGCGGGTCTCGGCCACCGTGTGCTTCTACCCGACCGGCCTGCAGGACGGCGGGCTCGGCGCCGACGACCCCGGCTCGCTGGCCCGGGCCGCCGACGTCCACGGCCGGCTGATGATCGTGTTCGGCTCGCGGGACCCGCACGTTCCGGCCGCCGCCCGGGCCCAGGTGATCTCCGCGCTCTACGCGGCCGGCCGGGAGGACACCGAGCTGCACGTCTACGAGGGCGGCGAGCACGCGTTCATGCGCGACATCGGCGCCCGGCACGATCCGGTCCTCACCGACCTCGCCCTGACCGAGGCGGTCTCCTTCTTCCACGGCCGCTGACGCGACTCGATCTGCGCCGACCGGGGTAGGGGCACGGCATGACAGAGGACAACGAGCCACTCCGTTCGCCCGACCCGTCGCAGGGCGGCCCGGACATCGAAGCCGCGGTCGAGAACGCCGAGTCCGGCAGCCTGACCGAGGACGTGCACCACCCGGCCGCGCCGGGCACCGAGGAGGGCGAGTCGCGCCTGGAGCAGCTGCGGGAGGTCGACCGCGACGAGGACTAGGCCCGCCAGGGGGCGCGCCAGTCGGGGGCGTCGAAGGGCTCGGCGTAGTAGATGGTCTCGCGGGAGACCTTGTCGCCGCGGAACTCGTAGATTCCGACACCGTGGTTCCAGGGGCCGCCGTCGTACCGGACCGCGATCTCGGCGACCCAGACGTCCTCGCCGCCGCGCACCCGGCGGATCTCGAAACCCACCTGTGCCGGGTACTTCCGCCGCCACTCCAGGAAGTTCGGCACGCCCTCGAACCGCTCGCCCGACTGCGGGAACTCGAGGACCGCGTCAGCTGTGTAGATCTCGTGCGCCCCCTCGTCGTCACCCGCGGCACTGTGGTCGATGTAGTGCTGCAGTGCCGTACGGGCACCGGTCTCGTCCATGCTCCCGGACGGTAACGGCGGATCCGGCCGGATGCGACCGTGTCGCGTCAGGCGGGTTGGTGGGCGCGGGTACGCCGAAGTCGGTAGCGTGCCCCCACGGTGGTCGCTGCGACGCCGCGGGGCAGCGTGGCAGCCGAGCGGTGGGGGCCCGGATGGGGATGAAGGTCACGCGTACGGCCGGGGACGGTGGCGTGCGCATCACGGTCGCGGGCGAGGTCGACATCGACTCCGCGCCCAAGATGCGTCAGGCCCTGGACGCCGCGCTGGCCGTGGGCGACCCCATCGTGGTGGACCTCGCGGCGGTGACGTTCATGGACTCCTCCGGTCTGTCCGTGCTCATCGCCGCGCACCTGCGGGCCCGCGACCGCGGCCTCGAGCTCCGGCTGCGCGACGTGCCGTCCCGGGTGGCGGCGCTGCTGCGGGTCAGCGGCCTCGACAACGTCCTCGTCATCGCCGACCCCTCCGACCCCGGCAACTGAACGCCCGCCGGCCGAGTGCCGCCGCGACCGTCCACAGTGGACTGGTGGCCGCCGGGCGAGCGGGGTCAGCGGGTGGCCGTCCGTCACCCGCAGGACGTCAACGCGCGGACCGCGGTGACGCACGGCGCGACCGTCGGCACCGCCGCCGCCGGCGGTGCGGGGAGCGCGCCGCCGGGGCCGCGACCCGCCGGTGAGACCGGACGTGATCGACCATCCGCCGGATCGCGATGCCCCAGGCCTTTCCCGGGCCCGCCGAGATGTCAGCACGAATCAACGGGGAGGGCCGAGTAATGCCGTGGGCGGCACCTGGTCGCAGCACACCGACCGATCCGATCCGCCGCGAGGCGGCCGCGGCCGACCCGCAGCCCGGACCCCGGGCTCAGGAGCGACGCTAAACCGAGTTGAGGTACGGTTCGGGTGGTTGATTCGCCAGCCGCCGTGCTTCGTCCGCGTCGTTCTGGAGTCGCCATGACCCTTGCGATCGGACCGCCCCTCGGGCGGGACGGCATCCGGGAGATGTTCACCCGGATGGCCGAGCTGCCGGCGTCCGCGCCGGAGCGGGTCCGGCTGCGGCAGCGGCTGGTCGAGCACCACCTGCCGATGGTCCGCTACTTCGCGCACCGCTACGCCGGCCGCGGTGAGCCGCTGGACGACCTGATGCAGGCCGGCTCTGTCGGGCTGGTCAAGGCCGTCGACCGGTTCGACGTCGATCGCGGCCTGGAGTTCAGCACGTACGCGGCACCGACGATCCTGGGCGAGATCCGGCGGCACTTCCGGGACCGGACCTGGGCCGTGCACGTGCACCGCAGCCTGCAGGAGCTGACCACCGAGATCACCCGGTACGCGGGCGAGCTCACCCAGGAGCTCAACCGGTCCCCGAGCGTGGCCGAGCTGGTCGAGCGCTCCGGCCGGACCGAGGAGGAGGTGCTGGAGGCGCTGGAGTGCGCCACCGCGTACCGGGCGGACTCGCTGGAAGCGCCGATCGGGGACGAGCTCACGCTGGCCGACACGATCGGCGGCGAGGACCGGGCGCTGGCCGACGTCGAGCTGCACGAGTCGATCGGCCCGGCGCTGGCGACGCTGCCGGAGCGGGAGCGGCGGATCCTGCTGCTGCGCTTCTACGGCAACCAGACCCAGTCCCAGATCGCGGCCCAGCTCGGCATCTCCCAGATGCACGTCTCCCGGCTGCTGGCCCGGACGCTGGCCCAGCTGCGCACCCAGTTCGCGGACTGAGTCAGCGGCCGGCCGGTGACACCAGGCCGGTCTCGTACGCCAGGACGATGAGCTGGGCCCGGTCGCGGGCGCCGAGCTTCATCAGCAGCCGGCTCAGGTGGGTCTTGGCCGTGGCCGGGGTGACGTGCAGGCGGTCGGCGATCTCGGCGTTGGACCAGCCCTTCGCGACCAGGCCGAGGACCTCGACCTCGCGCTCGGTCAGCCCGTCCAGCTGGGGCGGGGGAGCGGCCGAGCGCGGCGGGCGGCGGACGTACTCCTCGATGAGGTGGCGGGTGACGCTCGGGGACAGCAGCGCGTCGCCGCCGGCCACGGTCCGGATGCCGGACAGCAGCGCGGCCGGCGGGGTGTCCTTGAGCATGAAACCGCTGGCGCCGGCCTTGAGCGCGGCGAAGACGTACTCGTCCAGGTCGAAGGTGGTCAGCATGAGGACCCGGACGGCCTGCTCGGGGTCGGCGGCCAGGATCCGGCGGGTCGCCTCGAGGCCGTCCATGACCGGCATCCGGATGTCCATGAGGATCACGTCCGGGTGCTCGCGGGCCGCGACCTCGACCGCCTGGGCGCCGTCGCTGGCCTCGCCGACGACCCGCAGGTCGGTGGCGGAGTCGACGAGGACGCGGA
Source organism: Mycobacteriales bacterium (assembly GCA_035995165.1). Lineage (NCBI taxonomy): Bacteria > Bacillati > Actinomycetota > Actinomycetes > Mycobacteriales > Mycobacteriales bacterium. The sequence goes on along the minus strand of DASYKU010000045.1, from coordinate 34,472 downwards.
AGCCGCCGCGGACGAGGGCCTGGTCGTCGGCGACCACGACCCGGATCACGACGCATCCTGGGCGAGCGACGCATCCTGGGCGAGCGACGCGTCCTGGGCGAGCGACGCGTGCTGGGCGGGCGACGCGTCGTGGGCGCGCGACGCGTCCTGGGCGAGCGGGAGCCGGGCCAGGACCCGGTAACCGCCGCCGGGGCAGGGACCCGCGTCGAGGTGCCCGCCGAAGATCGCGACCCGCTCCCGCATGCCGACCAGCCCGTGCCCGCCGTCGACCGGCCGTGGGCCCGGGACCGGCCGGCCGGTGTCGGTGATCTCCAGCCGGACCTCGTCCGGCCGGTGGTCGACGGAGACGGTCGCGGCCGGGCCGCCGTGCTTGAGCGCGTTCGTCAGGGCCTCCTGCACGATCCGGAACGCGGTCAGATCGACCGGCAGCTCCGGCTCGGCCGGCGTGCCGGTGACCGTCGAGCTGACCTCGAGACCGGCCTCCCGGACCTGGGCCAGCAGCAGCGGCAGGTCGGCCAGCCCCGGTGCCGGGGACAGCGCGGCCCGGCTCTGGCCCTCCTCCCGCAGTACGCCGAGCAGCCGTCGCATCTCGGTCAGCGCCGCCCGGCTGGTCGTCTCGATCGCGGCCAGCGCGCGGCGGGCCTCCTCCGGCTGGGTGTCCAGGACGTGATGGCCGACGCCGGCCTGGACCGCGATCACGCTCATCGAGTGCGCCACGACGTCGTGCAGCTCGCGCGCGATCCGCAGCCGCTCGTCGACCACCGCGCGGCGGGCCCGCTCCTCGCGCTCGGCCTCGATGAGCCCGGCCCGTTCCTCCAACGCGGCCCAGCGGGCCCGGCGGTGCCGGAGGTTGTCGCCGCCGAGGCCGGCCACGATCGCCAGCAGCAGCGTGGACACCCAGGTCGAGGCCGTCGCGATCCCGTCGGGCTGGGCCCACACGGCGACCGTCAGCGCGATCAGGGTGGCGGCGAAGACCACGATCCGGCGGCGCCGATCCTCGGTGTGCAGCGAGATCGCGAACAGCAGCGCGAAGGCGTAGAAGCCCGGGTACGACTGGCTGTGCAGGAAGGCCAGGCCCAGCAGCGCGGCCAGGCTGACCGCGGCCGCGACCAGTGGCGCCCGGCGGTGGACCAGGTACGGCAGCACCATCGCGGCGGTGAGCACGGCGACCGGCGCGTCGTGCGGGCGCTGCCCCGGCTGCGGATCGCCCGCGGTCCAGGCCTCCAGCGCGAACAGGCCCAGCAGCGCGAGGGCGACGAGACCGTCGACGGCGACGGGCCGGTCCCGCGGGGGCATCCTCACGGGCTCACCCTAGGCACGGCCGCGCCCGCCGTCGTCGCCCCGACGGCGTACGCCCCGCGGCCGACGACGGCGGTCCCGGACCCGACCGGCGGACCGTCCGGGGTCGGCCGTGCGGACGAGCGGCGGCCGTGCGACCGACGGCAGGTGTCGGCCGGGAGCCCGACGACGCGAGGGCTCCGCCCGCCCATCGTGGAGACGTTCCCGTTCCCCTCACCCGGAGGTCTTCCGATGCCCGCCACCTTCCGCCGCCCGGCCCTGATCGCGGCCGCCGCGACCGCCCTGCTCGCGGCCGGCGCTGTCACCGTCGCCGCCGGCTCGCCCGCCGACGCCGCGTCCCGTCCGCAGGTGCTGCGGTTCGGGGTCCAGTTCAGCCCGTTCACGATCATCGACGTGCCGCCGCTGCAGACCGGCGACGGCGACTTCCGGCCCGGCGACTACACCGTCTTCAGCGACGTCCTGACCGACCGGGCCGGCCGTACGGTCGGCACCGAGGGCGGCACCGGCGTCATCACCAAGGTCGACTCCACCGGCGTGCAGCTGAACTACACCGTCAGCCTGCAGCTGGCCGGCGGGCAGATCACCGCCCAGGGGCTGGCCAGCACCGATCCCGGCAAGCACCTGGCGATCACCGGCGGCACCGGCCCGTACACGGGCGCCGCCGGCCGCTTCGACCTCACCGAGCTCGGCGACGGCACCGGCACCCTCACCCTGACCCTCGGCTGAGGCGCGACTAGCCTCGCCCGGGTGCGGGCGGAGGCCAGTGATCGGCGGCGGGTGCGGGCGCACGTGGACCGCGTCCGGGACGCGCTCGCGGACCCGCGCCTGCAGGACGCGGTCGCCGCCGCGGCCGAGCAGATCCCGGGCGACGGCCACCCGCGGGCGAAGGTCGAGACCGTGATCCCGGCCGACGTCGGCCGGGATCCGTCCTCGGGCGGCGGGCCGCGCGGCGTGCCGTACTTCTCCCGGGCGCCGTTCGTGAGCCTGGTCCAGAGCCACGTCGACGAGGCGCTGGCCGAGCAGCCCGCCCGCGGCCTCTGGGTCCGGATCGTCGCCGCGGTCGAACGGCTGCTGCACCTGGCGCCCGGCTCGTTCACCGCCCGGGACCCGGACTGGTATCTCGGGATCGCCCGTGGCGTGCTGGCGAAGCTCGCCGGCGGCAACCACGACTTCAACCCGTACCCGGCCGAGCGCGAGATCGCGGCGGACGCGCGGCTGGTCGTCGTCGGCGACTGGGGTACGGGCCTGCCGCGGGCCCGCGACGTCGCCACCCACATGCAGGAGGAGGTCCGCGCGGCGCTGGCGGCCGGCCGGCAGGTGCACGTGATCCACCTCGGCGACGTCTACTACTCCGGCCTGGACAGCGAGGACCGCGACCGGTTCCTCGCGTTCTGGCCGGTGACCGCCGAGCAGGCCGCGGTCGGCGTGACGTCCTGGTCGCTCAACGGCAACCACGACATGTACAGCGGCGGCTTCGGCTACTTCGCCACCCTGCTCGCCGACCCGCGCTTCGCCGCCCAGCGCTCACCGGACGGCGCGGCCACGAGCTTCTTCCGGCTGCGTTCCCCGGTCTGGGACTTCGTCGGTCTCGACACCGCCTGGGACGGCGACGTCGTCTCCGACGGCCAGGTCGGGGTCCTGGAGGACCCGCAGGCCGGGTACGTCGCCGAGGTCGCGGGGGAGGGGCGCAAGCTCGTCCTGTTCAGCCACCACCAGCTCGCCTCCGTGTACGAGACCGGCGACCTCGGCGACACCCTGCCGGCCAAGCTCGCGCCGGTGCTCGGCGCGGGCCGGGTCACCGCCTGGTGGTGGGGGCACGAGCACCGTGCGATCACGTACGAGGAGACCGGCGGGGTCCGGTACCCGCGCTGCCTCGGCAACGGCGGGGTGCCGATCCTGCCGGAGCCCGAGCCGCCGGCCGGCAGCGAGCCGGGCATCACCTGGCGCAGCACCCGGACGGTCCGCTCCGGCGGGAAGGCCTGGCGGCGCTTCGGTTTCGCCGTCCTGGACCTCGACGGCGACCGCATCGAGGTCCGCTACGTCGACGACGACGGCACCCTCACCCACACCGAACAGATCGTCTGACCGCCACGTCCGAACGGGCGCCCCGGGTCGAGGACTCCCCGACGCTGCCGGTGCAGCGGGCCACCCTGCGCGAGGCCATGCCGGTGTCCGACGAGACCGCGGACGAATTGCACGTCCAGGCGCGCGGTTTCCGCAGCGTCCTCGTCATCTCGACCTCGGTGCTGTCCGTGATGGCGATCGTGATCTGTGTCGTCGGCGCGATCGAGCCGGCCGCGATCCCGCTGTGCTTCAGCGACGCGCGGCGCCTCGGTCGTGCTGAGCCTCAACCAGCTTCCCAGCGGTGCGCTGACCGGGGTCGTGGGGCTGCTGCTGGTGCGCGGCGAGTTCATCCCTGGACTGTCCACACTGGACGACCAGGGCCAGATCCTGGCCCGGGCGGTCCTGCTCGGCTTCGCAGCACCTGGTGACCAGGTTCATCGACGACGGGGCCGAGCAGGTCATCGACAGCGTTCCGGACAAGTCCGGCCGGTCCGGGACCGAGCAGGGCGGTTCCGGTCCGGAGGACGGGTGAGGGGGTCAGCCCTGGACGATGAGGGTGCCGATGCCCTTCATCTGGGGGTGGAAGGTGCAGCTGAACTTGTACGTCCCGGGCGCGGTGGGCGCGGTGAACGTGGCGCTCTCGTTCTGGTGGATCGCCGGGGTCCGGAACATGCCGGCGTCGTCGGAGACGACGTCGTGGTCCACCGGGTCCTTGTTCGTGACGGTGATCGTGGTGCCCGGGGCGACCGTGAGCGGGGAGCCGAAGGCGAAGCTCTGGATAGTGATCGCACCCGCGGCGGTGGAGGAACCGCTGGACGCGCTGGTGGTGCTGGCGCTGCTGGGCGCGGCCGAGCTGGAGCCGCTGCTTCCGGACGAGCAGGCCGCGATCGTGAGCGCGACGGCGGCCGCGCCCACGCCGAGCGTGACGAGTCTCTTCATGTCCGGGAGCACGGGCCCGGTAGCTGACGCGGTTCAGCCGCGCGCCTAAGCGAACGCTGTGAAGACCCGCAGCGTGTCGGCCTCGGAGACGACGTCGGCGTACTTGGCCTGGAGATCGAGGAGGTTGGCCTCGTGCGGACGTTCGTCCCGGTCGCCGACGGCGTCGCGGACGACGATCGGGACGAACCCGTGCTGCATCGCGTCGAGGGCGGTGGCGCGGACGCAGCCACTGGTCGTCAGACCGACGATGACGGTGGTGTCGACACCGAGCGCGCGCAGGGTCGAGGCGAGGGAGGTGCCGAAGAAGCCCGACGCGTACTGCTTGAGCACGACGACCTCGCCCGGGGCCGGCGCGACCGCGGGCGCCGGCTCGCCCAGCGCGCAGCCCTCGTCGAACACCCAGAGCGAGGGCACTTTGCGCCGGAACAGGCCGCCGTCGAGGCCGCCGGGCTGGTACCGCACCCGGGTGTGCACGACCGGGACGCCGGCCGCCCGGGCCGCGGCGATGACCCGGGCGGCCGAGGCGACCGCGTCCTCGACGCCGGCGTAGAGCGGCGAGTCCTTCTCCAGGTACGCCAGCGCGATGTCGACGGCGACGACCGCGGGCGCGGCGCCGAATCCCAGCCCGGCGCCGAACCCGTGCTCGACGTACTCCGCCCCGAGGTCGGAGCTCACGCCGGGACCCCGGCGCGGAATGTGGGCGGCCGGGGCGCGGGCAGGCCGGTCTCCTCCAGGCACCGCTCCCGCAGCTCCTCGATGCTCGGCCCGTAGACGAAGATCTGGGTGTCGCCGCGCTCGGCCGTCAGCCGCTCCCGCAAGGCCGCGGTCGCGTCCGCGTCGGCGGTCCCGTCCGCGGCCAGCACCACGCCGTACCGGGCGGCGCCGTCGGCGGAGACCAGCCCGCGCCGGACCTCCAGCGCGACCAGCCCGGCATCCCGCGTGTACGGGTCGCCCCACCCGCCGCCGCCCCAGGTCACGTAGTGCAGCACGTCCCCGGGCGTGACCTTCACGTTGTCGCACTTGCTCGGCAGCACCTCCCGCGACCCGTCCGGCCGCGCCAGCCACTTGCGCGAGCGCATCCCGGGCTCGCCGCCGTTGACGCCCCAGGGGTAGGTGAACCAGCGGTCGTCGTGGATGGAGACGGTGCCCGGCTCCAGGAACCGGTAGACCACGTCGATCCCGTTGCCGCCGCGGAAGAACCCGGGCCCGCCGGAGTCCGGCACGGTCTCGTACGACTCGATCCGCAGCGGGAAGTACGCCTCCAGGAACTCGTTCGGCACGTTGGAGAACGACGGCCAGAGCGAGTGTCCGTCCGGCCCGTCGCCGAACGGCCGGCCCGGGATCCCGCCGAAGCCGATCTGGTAGAGCTGGAACCACTCGCCGTCGGCCCGGTTGCCGCTGTACATCAGGTGCGGCGAGGAGGAGAACCCGGCCGCGCAGAGGAACTCCGGCTGCCGCTGGCCGAGCAGCCCGCCGAGGATGTCGAAGATCCGGCCGAGTCCGTGCGTCCGGCAGGACAGCGCCGCCGGGTAGTCGGGCTTGAGCAGCGTGCCCTGCGGGATCCGGACGTCGACCAGCGGGTAGAACCCGTCGTTCCAGAGGATCTGCGGGTCGAAAACCATGATCATGTAGATCCCGAAGAACATCTTGTAGAGGTTCTCGTTGAGGTAGTAGTTGATCGACCCGGGCGACTGCGGATCGGTCCCCTCGAAGTCCAGGACGACCCCGTCGCCCTCCCGGTACATCGAGCAGTGGATCTTGTACGGCCCGAACCCCATCCCGTCGTCGCAGATGTAGTCGGTGAACGTGAGCGTCTCGTCGGCCGGGATCGTCGTCGCGATCAGCTGCTTCATCGCGTCGAAGTTGCGCTGCAGCAGGGCGTCCAAAGTGGACACGTACGTCTCCGGGCCGAAGCGGTCGCAGAGCTCGGCCACCCGGCGGGCGGCGGTCCGGCAGGCGGCGACGATCGCGTTGAGGTCGCTGCGGTTCCACTCCTTCATCCGGACCTGGTTGAGGATCAGGCCCAGCATCTCGGCGTTGAGCTCGCCCTTCTTGTACAGCTTGAACGGCGGGACCAGCACGCCCTCCTCGTAGACGGAGGTGGCGTCGGTCGGCAGCGAGCCCGGGACCTTGCCGCCGACGTCGGTCATGTGGCCGAACATCGCGGCCCAGCCGACGATCCGGCCGCCGTGGAAGATCGGCAGCACCACGAGCCAGTCGTTGGCGTGGCTGATCGCGGCGCCGCACGCGTACGGGTCGGAGGTCATGAGGATGTCGCCCTCTTCGACCGTCCCGTCGAAGCCGGCCAGGAAGTCCGGGATGGACAGTCCGAACTGGCCGACCACCATCTTCCCGTCCGGGTCGGCGATCAGCGGGAACTCGTCGTGCTGCTCCCGGATCCCCGGGCTCATCGCCGTCCGGAACAGCACGGCGTCCATCTCGTAGCGGGCGTTGCGCAGGGCATTCTCGATGATGTCGACGGTGACGGGGTCCACGTCCGCCCGCGCGAGCGGGGTCGTGGTGGTCTCGACCAGGGTGGCCATGGGTCACGCTCCCGCGGGGATCGGACGGATGAGGATCGAGCCGACGGCGTCGACGGTGCCGGCGTGCCCGGGCAGCACGAGCGTGGTGGAGTCCATCTCGGTGATCACGGCCGGGCCGGGGACGACGTTGCCGGCCGCCAGCAGCGCGCGGTCGTAGAGCTGGGCCTGGGTCCAGCCGCCGTCGACGTAGACCTTGGTCTCGCCGGTCCGGGCCGCGCCCGGGTCGGCGTCGCCGGTGGGGACCAGCGGTGCGCTCACGCGCGGCGGCCGGCCGGTGACCACCGCGCGCAGGTTGACCAGCTCGTGCTCGGCGTCGGAGGCGAAGGTGAACAACCGCTCGTGCTCCACGTCGAAGGCAGCGCCGACCGCGCCGAGCTCGACGCGGTCCAGGTCCACGTCGACCGGGACCTCGAAGCCCTGCCCGTGGTAGCGCACGTCGACCTGGTAGCCGACCTCCTGGTCGGCCCGGGCCACGCCCTCGGCGTCGAGCTGGGCCTGGGCGTCGGCGGCCAGCGCCGCCAGCTCGGCCGCGACCTCGGTGTCGGAGGTCTCGCCGAAGCGGCGGATGAACGTACGCGCGCTCTCGTTGCGCAGGCTCGTCGTCGCGTCCCCGTACGCGCAGAGCACGCCCGGGCTGGGCGGCACGATCAGCGGCCAGGAGCCGAGCAGCTTCGCCAGCGCGTTGGCGTGCAGCGGGCCGGCCCCGCCGAAGGCGACGAGGGAGAAGTCGCGCGGGTCGTACCCCTGCTGGACCGAGACCAGCCGCAGCGCGCCGAACATGTTCTCGTTGACGATGTCGATGATGCCGGCGGCCGCGGTCTCCGCGTCGGGCAGGCCCATCGCGTCGGCGACCGCCTGGACCGCCGCCCGGGCGGCGTCCACGTCCAGCGCCATCTCGCCGCCGACCAGGCTGGGCGGCAGGTAGCCGAGCACCACGTTGGCGTCGGTCACCGTCGCCGACCTGCCGCCCCGCCCGTACGCGGCCGGGCCCGGTTCGGCGCCGGCCGACTGCGGCCCGACCCGCAGCGCCCTGGTCAGCTCGGGCACGTGCGCGATCGAGCCGCCGCCCGCGCCCACCGTGCGGACGTCCACAGAGGACGCTCGGACGTTCAGCGAGCCGACCGTGGTCTCCCGGCCGATGCGGGGCTTGCCGTCCTGGACCAGCGCGACGTCGGTGCTGGTACCGCCCATGTCGAAGCTCAGCAGGTTCTCGAAGCCGCTCTGGCGCGCGACCCAGGACGCGCCGGAGACGCCGCCGGCCGGTCCGGACATGAGCAGCTGCACCGGCGCCTCGGTCGCGGCGGCCACCCCGGACAGCCCGCCGTCGGAGCGCAGCACGTGCAGGGTGCCGCCGATCTGCTTGCCCCGCAGGGCCTTCTCCAGGTTCTCCAGATAGCGCCCGACCGTCGGCCGGACGTAGGAGTTGGCCACCGTGGTCAGCGTCCGCTCGTACTCGCGGATCTCCGGCAGGATCACGCTGCTCAGCGAGACCGGGATGCCGGGCAGCTCCGTCGCGACCAGCTCGGCGATCCGCTGCTCGTGGGCCGGGTTGGCGAAGGAGTTGACCAGCGCGACCGTGACCGCGTCGACCCCCTGCGACCGCAGGTAGGCCAGCTTCGGCAGCAGGTCGGCCTCGTCCAGCTCGGTGACGACCTCGCCGCGGGCGTCCACCCGCTCGATGGCCTCGACCGTGTTCTCCAGCGCGGCCAGGGGTTCCGGCTTCGGCCAGATGATCCAGGCCGCCAGCCCGCCCGGGACGAACGAGCGGGCCACCTGCAGCACCTGCCGGAAGCCGCGGGTCACGATCAGCCCGACCACGGCGCCCTTCCCCTCCAGCACGGCGTTCGTGGCCACCGTGGTGCCGTGCATGACGTGCTCGATCTGGGCCGGCTCGATCCCGGCCAGCGCGCAGACCTTGTCGATGCCGACCAGCACGCCGGCGGACTGGTCGGCCGGGGTGGACGGGGTCTTGGCCCGGTGGGTCGCCCCGGTGTCCTCGTCGATGAGCAACAGGTCGGTGAAGGTGCCGCCGACGTCGACTCCGAGCCGGTAGGTCATGTCGTCTCCCGCGTCTGCAAGGGTCGGGGCAGGAAGGGTTCAGCCGCTGGACAGGGCGGCGGTCTCGGCGTCGGAGTAGCCGAGCAGGTCGTGCAGGACCTCGTACGTGTGCTGGCCGAGCGCGGGACCGGTCCAGCGGATCGAGCCCGGGGTCCGGGACAGCCGCGGGGCGACGTTCTGCATCGTCAGCTCGCCGAAGTCCGGGTCCGGGACGGTCACGAGTGACTCGCGCTCGATCATGTGCGGGTCGCTCAGCATGTCCTCGGCCCGGTAGATCCGGCCCGCGGGCACCCCGGCGGCGTCCAGCAGCGCCAGCAGCGGGTCGGCCCCGATCCGGGCCGACCAGGCCGCGATGTGCTCGTCGAGCTCGACCTGGTGCAGGCCGCGGGCGCCGTGGCTGACGTAGCGGGGGTCGTCGGCGAGCTCGGGCTCGCCCATCGCGGTCACCAGCCGGCGGAAGACCGAGTCCTGGTTGGCGGCGATGAGGATCGTCTGCCCGTCCGCGGTCGGGTACACATTGGACGGTGCGATGTTCGGCAGGATCGCGCCGGTGCGCTCCCGCTGGTAGCCGGCCACCTGCCACTCGGTGACCAGGCTCTCCATCATCGCCAGCACCGCCTCGTAGATGGCGGAGTCGACGACCTGGCCGCGGCCGGAGCGCTCCCGCTCCTGCAGCGCGGCCAGCGTCCCGATGCAGGCGTACGTCGCGGCGAGCGAGTCGCCGATGGAGATGCCGGCCCGGGACGGCGCCCGGTCGGCCTCGCCCAGCACGTACCGCAGGCCGCCCATCGCCTCGCCGATCGAGCCGAACCCGGCCCGGGGCGCGTACGGGCCGGTCTGGCCGAAGCCGGTGACCCGGGTCAGCACGAGGCGCGGGTTGATCCCGGCGAGCGTGTCGTAGCCGAGGCCCCAGCGCTCCAGCGTGCCGGGCCGGAAGTTCTCGATGAGCACGTCGCTGACCGCGGCCAGCCGGCGGACGGCCTCCTGGCCGGGCTCGGTCCGCAGGTTCAGCACGACCGACTTCTTGTTGCGGGCGACGACCGGCCACCAGAGCGACTGCCCGTGCGGCTTCTCCCGGCCCCACTGGCGCATCGGGTCGCCGGCGCCGGGTGCCTCGATCTTGATGACCTCGGCGCCGAGATCGCCGAGCAGCTGGCCGCAGAACGGCCCGGCCAGCAGCTGGCCGGCCTCGATGACCCGGATCCCCGCCAGCGGGCCGGTCATGACGCCTGCCCGAGGGCGCGGTAGCTGGACAGCAGCACGGCCCGGGCGGCCAGCACGTGCGAGCGCATGACGCTCTCGGCCCAGGCGCCGTCGCCGGCCCGCAGCGCGTCGACGATCTCGCGGTGGTGGGCGTGGCTGCGGGCCAGCGCGGCCGGCGTGTAGCGCCGATAGGTCTGCATCACCAGCGGCAGCTGCACCAGCCCGCCGAGCGTCGCGGCCAGGTGCGCACTGCCGGCCGCGGTCGTGATGACCGTGTGGAACTGTCCGTTGAGCGCGGCCAGCTCGTCGAACTGCCCGGCCGGCCGGTGGCCCAGGCTCGGGTCGACCGTCACCATCCGGCCGGCCAGCGCGTCGAGCTCGGCCAGCATCGGCTCGTCGATCCGGGCCGCCGCCCGCCGGGCCGCCAGCCCCTCCAGCACCGCCCGCAGCTCGTACGTCTCCTCGAGGTCCTGGGCGGTCCAGGTCCGGACCCGGGCGCCACGGTTGGGCAGCACCTCGACCAGGCCCTCGGAGCCGAGCCGGCGCAGCGCCTCCCGGACCGGGGTGCGGGACAGGCCGAGCTCGTCGGCGATCTCGATCTCGCCGAGCCGCTCGCCGAAGCCGTGCCGGCCGGTGAGGATGCCGGCCCGCAGCGCCGAGTACGCCCGGTCCGCCGCCTGCGTCACGCTGCCCCCTCGGCCTGGATTGCATGCAAAGTAGAACCGCGACGGGCTCGTGGGCAAGGTTTGGCCCGTTGTGTAGGCACCGGTGCATACATCGCTAGCATCGGCGGCGTGGAGGCAGGCGTCGTGCTGGCCGGTGGCCGGTCGTCCCGGATGGGCGCGCCCAAGGCCGGCCTGGAGTGGCACGGCTCGACGCTGCTGCACCGGACGGCCGCGCTGCTGGCCCGGACCGTGACCGGCCCGGTGCTGGTGGTCCGCGCGCCGGGCCAGCGGCTGCCGGCGCTGCCGGCCGGGGTCGAGGTAGCCGACGACGAGGCCGAGGGCCTCGGCCCGATGCAGGGGATCGCCGCCGGGCTGGCCGCGGTGGGGGACCGGGCCGCGGCCGCGTTCGTCTGCTCGACCGACCTGCCGTTCCTGCACCCGGCGTACGTCCGGCGGGTGCTGCGGGGACTGGACGACCCGGCGGTGCAGCTGGTCGTCCCGCTGGTGCGGGGGTTCCGGCAGCCGCTGGCGGCGGCGTACCGGCCGGGGCTGGCGGCGCTGGTCCGGGACCGGCTCGCGCGGGGGAGCCGGCGGGTGAGCGGGTTGCCGGACCTGGCCCCGGCCGCGCTGCCGGACGAGGACGAACTGCTGGCCGACCCGGAGCTGGCCCGGCTCGACCCGCGCCTGGAGTCGCTCCGCAACGTCAACACCCCGGCCGAGTACGCCGCGGCCCGCGCCCGCCCCGGCCCGGAGGTCCTGCTCGAGTGGGACGGCCGGACCCGCCCGGTCGTCGCCGCCACCCTGACCGAGGCCGTCGCGGGCCTGGGCCGCGCCCCCGGGCGGGCCCGGCTGAACGGCGTCGTGGTCCGGCCCGACCCGCTGCTGCCGCTCGTCACCGGCGACGTGATCGCCGTCGAACTCCAGATCCCGGTTGACGGGTGGGGTGGTACGGCGTAGGCACGCAGCGTCGGGGGAGGGCGCATGGGGCGGGACGGCGACTGGACGGTGCGGCTGGCCGGGCCGCTGTCGGTGACGCGGGACGGCCGGCCCTTGGACGAGACCGGGATCGGCAGCCGCAAGGCCCGCAGCGTCCTGGCGCTGCTGGCGCTCGACGCGCCCGCGGCCGTGCCGGTCGACCGGCTGGTGGAGGCGGTCTGGCCGGACGGGGCGCCGCGCCGCCCGGCAGAGAACCTGGCCACGATGGTGAGCCGGCTCCGGGCCGCCCTCGACCCGGCCGTCGTGCTCAGCGTCGCGGGCGGGTACCGGCTCGGCGACCGGGTCGCGGTCGACCTGGCCGAGGCGGCCGTCCTCGTCCGGACCGGGCAGGACCGGCTCGGCGCGGGGGAGCCCGCGCCGGCGCTGGCCACGGCCCGGCGGGCGCTGGAGCTGCTGGGCACCGGAGCGGTGCTCACCGACCAGCCCGGCGCCGAGTGGGCGGCGCCGGCCCGGGCCGACGCGGCTCGGCTGCTCCGGCTCGCGCGGCACACGGCCGCGGCCGCCGCCCTCGCCCTCTCCGATCCCTTGACCACGCTCCCGCGCGCCGCCGCCGACGGCGCGGTCATGGTCGCGGGGGCGGCGGTGGCGGCGGATCCGCTGGACGAGGCCGGGTCGCGGCTGCTGATGCGGGCGTACTGGCAGGCGGGCGAGCCCGCCCGCGCCCTGGCCGAGTACGCCCGGCTGCGGGCCGCGCTGGCCGCCGAGCTCGGCGCCGACCCGGCCCCGGAGACCCAGGCCCTGCACGCGGCGCTGCTGCGCGGCGAGCCACCGCCGAGCGCACCGGAAGCCCGCGCGTCCCGCCGGCGCCGGGCGTCGGAGACCGGTCCGCTGGTGGGCCGCGAGTCCGAGCGCCGGGTGCTGGCCGGGCTCTGGTCGGCGGCGACCGCGGGCGAACCGGGGTTCGTGCTCATGACCGGGGCGGCCGGCATCGGCAAGACCCGGCTCGCGGCCGAGCTCGTCACGCTGGCCGCGGCGACCGGCGGACGGGTGCTGCAGGCGCGCTGTTACGGCACCGAGCGGTCGTTGTTCCTGCAGCCGCTGGCCGACGCGGTCCGGCCGGTCGTCACCGGCCTGCCGCCGGACGTGCTGGCCGAGCTGGCCGGGTCCGACCCGGCCGCCCTGGCGGTGGTGGTGCCGGAGCTGAGCGAGGTGCTCGGCCCGTTCGAGCACGCCCCGGATCTCCGGTTGCGGCGGTCCTTCGCCGTGCTGGCCGGGTTCCTGCGCCGGCTGGCCGGGCGCGGACCGGTGCTGCTCGTCCTGGACGACATCCAGGAGTCCAGCATCGAGACCGTCGAGTTCCTGCACCACCTGGCCCGGCACGCGCGCGGCGTGCCGCTGCTGGTCCTCGTGGTCGGGCGGACGGGGGAGTCCGACGAGGTCGCCGACCAGCTGGCCGACGTCCTGGCCCGGCTGGAGGTGGCGCCGCTGACGCCGGCCGCGGTGGCCGAGCTGGCGGCGGATGCGGGCCGGGCGGAGCTGGCCGGTGAGCTCTACCGGCTGACCCGCGGCCACACGCTGTTCGTGGTGGAGACGCTGCGCGGGCTGCGGGCCGGGGAGCCGGGCGTCCCCCGCTCGCTGCGGGACGCGGTCGTCGGCCGGGTCCGCCGACTCGGCCCGGAGACCGAGGAGGCGTTGCGGGCGGCCTCGGTGCTGGTGCCGCCGTTCGACCCGGCCACGGTCGCGGGCCTGCTGGGCATCCCCGCCCCCGAGTCGGTCCGGCGGTGCGAACGGGCCCTGCGCGCGGGGCTGCTCGCGGTCACCGGCGACGCGTACGAGTTCGCCAACGACGTCGTGCAGGAGGTGCTGCTGGGAACCACCCCCGCCCCGACCCGGGTGCACCACCACCGCCGGGCCGCGGACCTGCTCGCCGACCGGCCCGAGGCGGCCGCCAACCACGCCGCCCGCGCCGGCGAGTCGATGCGCGCGGCCCGGGCCTGGCTGCGGGCGGCCGAGGACTCGCTGCGGCACTGGGCCGCGCCGGACGCGGAGGCCTTCCTGGAGCGCGCGCTGCACGTGGTGTCCACTGTGGACGAACCCGGCCGGGCCGAGCTGGCCGGCCGGCTGTACCTGACCCGGGGCCGGGCCCGGGAGGTGCGCGGCGCGTTCGAGGACGCCTGGGCCGACCACGAGCAGGCGGTCGCGCTGGCCCGGGAGGCCGGCGACCAGCGGCTGGAGATGGCCGCGCTGCGCCAGCTCGGCGGCGACGTGCTGGTCGGGCGGGGCCGCGGGATCGAGCAGTGCGTGTCCTACCTGGAGGCCGGCGTCCGGATCGCGCACGGGCTGGGGGACCGGGTCAGCGAGGCCGACCTGCTGGCCCGGCTGGCGGTCGTCTCGGTCAACCGGCTGCGCTTCGACCTCGGCGTCCGGCACGGCACGGCCGCCCTCGCGACCGCACGCGCCACCGCCGACCCGGCCGCCCTGGCCGCCGCGCTGGACGGCCTGAAGACCGCGTACGCGTACCTCGGCGACCTCGCCCGGCTGGCGCCCGTCCTGGCCGAGCTGGAGCCGCTGCTGCGGGCGCAGGGCGACCTGTGGCGGCTGCAGTGGACGGTGCTGGAGTCCGCGTTCCCGGCCGTCGCGGTCGGCGACTGGGACGCCGCCCTGGACCGGATCGCGGCCGGGCGGGCGCTCAACCGGCGCAGCCGCTTCGGCGCGTACGAGGCCTGGTTCGTGGTGCACGCCGGCTGGGTGCAGCGGCTGCGCGGGCGGCCGGCCGAGGCGGTCGCGGCCGGCCGGGAGGCGGTCGAGCTGGCCGCGCGCGAGGGCGGCAGCCATCCCTGGTGGCCCGCGGCCGCGCACGCGTTCCTGGGCACGACGCTGCTGGCCGGCGGCGACCGGGCGGCCGCGGTACGGGAGCTGGAGACCACGCTGCGGATCACCGTGGACGCCGGCGCGGACGCGTACCTGCTGCGGGGGCTGGCCCCGCTGGCCGAGGCGACCGGCGACCGGGTCCTGCTGGCCCGGGCCGACCGGCTGCTGGCGGGGGTGACCGCACCGGCCGGCGCGGCCTGGCTGCTCGGCGCGGACGCCTACCTGGCGGTGGCCCGGGCCTGGCTGGCCGCGGGCGAGCCGGACCGGGCCCAGGCCGTCCTGGACCGGCTGCTGCCGGCCGCGTCCGGCTGGCCCGTCCTCGTCGCGCTGGCGGCCGAGGTCGCGGCCGAGGTGGCGACCGCCCGCGGCGACGAGCCCACCGCCCGGCAGTGCGCCGCGCTGGCCGCGGTCCTCGCCGCCCGCTACGGCGTGGCCCTGCGCGGTCAGCAGAGCTCGGCCAGCATCCCCGCCGCCCGCGCGGCGGCGCCGGGATCGACCGGCAGGTAGTCGACCTCGCGGCCGATCTCGGCCGCGATCGCCGCGGCCAGCTCGTCCGGCGTGGTCTGCTCGTAGTCCAGCCGCCGGCCGGCCCGGTGGCGCTCCAGCCGGTGTCGCACGTGGACGGTCTGCTCGAAGTGGTTGCGCAGCGGCACGTAGAGAAACGGCCGGCGGCAGGCGGTCAGCTCCATCGTGGTGGACAGTCCACCTTGGACGATCGCCAGGTCGCTCGCGGCCAGGTGCCGGTAGAGGTCGGGCACGTAGCCGCGGACCTCCAGCCCGGGCGCGGCCGGCACCGACGCCGGGTCGATCCGTGGCCCGGTGACCAGGACCGTACGCAGCCCCGGCACCAGCGCCCGCGCGGCCGGCTGGGCTGCCGCGACCCGGCGCAGCAGCGCGCCGCCGACCCCGGACCCGCCGACCGCGACCACGCACACCTGCTCGTCCGGCCCGTACCCGAGCTCGGCCCGCAGCGCGTCCCGGTCGGCGACCTCGGCCGGGTCGAACCCGGTGACGTGGCCGGCGAAGTCGAAGTGCGCGCGGGTCCATTCCGGGATGCCCGGCAGCCCCGGCCCGAGCGGCCGCGGGACCAGGTCGCCCGGGTCGCCGACGAACACCGACCGGTCCCGCAGCCGCGGGAACCGGGCGACCTGCTCGACCATCTCGGCGTTGTAGTCGGCGGTGAGGGTGTCCTCGTCCGAGGACCCGACCGGCAGCCAGCCGACGAAGTCGGTCAGCCAGGCGTACGGCGCGGTCTTCAGCTCCGGGTTCTCGTGCAGGAAGTGGTCCAGGTCCCAGGCCTCGTCGCCGATCCAGAGGTCGTACGGCTCGGACTCGACCAGGTCGGCGAAGACCATGAAGTTCGCGACCAGGATCTCGTCCATCCGCCGGATCGCCCCGAACGCGTGCAGGTCGTGCTCGCCGGCCTCGGCCTCGATGTGGGCGGACTCGGCGGCCAGGACGGCCGAGGCCGGGTGTACCCGCTCGCCGTGCCGCCGCAGCACCTCGGTGACCGGGTGCTGGGCCAGCCAGTCGATCTGCAGCCCGGGCCGGGCCCGGCGCAGCTCGCGGGCGATCGCGACGTCGCGGGCGGCGTGCCCGAGCCCGATCGGCGAGCTGAGGAACAGCGCCCGCCGGGGCCGGTCCAGCGGCCGGGTCCAGCGCCGGGCCGCCGCGCCCGGGAGCATCTCCCGGATCAGCCGGTTCACGACCACCGGCTCCCGGGCCGGGGCCAGGTGGCCGGCGCCGGCCAGCGTCACGAGCCGGCCGCCGGTCAGCTCGGCGGCCAGGGAACTGCGCTCGATCGGCTGGCACCGGTCCGCCTCGCCGTGGACGGTGAGCACGGGGCAGCGGACCCGGGCCAGCAGGGCCTCGGTCTCCTCCCGGGTCGGGGCCACCCGCGCGGAGGTCGCCTGCAGGATCAGCGTCTCCGGCGTGGTCCCCAGGGCCCAGCCCACGGCGTCCTCGTACTGCTTGGACGAGTGCGGTTCGGACAGCAGCTGGTCGAAGAAGAACTCCACGAAGCCGCGGTAGTCCCGCAGCCAGAAGTGCCGGTTGTCCTTGGCCCAGCCCTCCTCGGTGTCCAGCGGCTCGGCCCAGGCGAAGCGCGCCCGCTCCGGGAGCGTCGGGGTCAGCGTCGACAGCTGCGGGGCGAAGGCCACGACGGCGTCGGCCCGGTCCGGGTGCCGGGCCGCGGTCAGCAGGCTCAGCCAGCCGCTCCAGCACAGCCCGACCAGCACCGCCGAGCCGATCCCGGTCTCGTCCATGACCGCGATCGTGTCCGCGACCGACTGGGCGTCGCCGTACGCGTCCACAGTGGACGGACGGTCGGACCGGCCGTTGCCGCGCGGGTCGATCGTCACCACCCGCGCGTGCCGGGCCAGGTACGGCACCTGGGCCTTCCAGACCCGGGAGTGCACGATCGGGTCGACCGGCGGGAAGACGACGGCCTGCTGGCCCCGGCCGAACACCTCGTACCCGACCTTGACGCCGTCGCGCTCGACGAACCCCTCGACGGCCGGCTCCAGTGCCCGCACGGCCACCCCCCTCGGTCCGCGACCAGCATCCCCGCGGTCATTGCAGCCCGGTTGCAATCCGCCTGCAAGGCCCGTGCGGATCCTCCTGATCGACCGAGGACGACGAGAGGACGACAGGATGACTGTGGACGAGGGCAGGCTCACCGAGTTCCTGGGCCGGTTCGTGGGGGACCTGGGCGCGACGGTGGCCGCCGGCGCGGTGGTGCTCGGCGACCGGCTCGGGCTCTACCGGGCCCTGGCCGAGGGTCCGGCCACGGCCGGCGAGCTGGCCGGCCGCACCGGCACCGACACCCGGTACGTGACCGAGTGGCTGCGCGGGCAGGCCGCCGGCGGGTACGTCACGTACGACCCCGAGGGGGACCGGTACGCGCTGACCGAGGAGCAGGCGTTCGCGCTCACCGACCCGGACGGGCCGGTGTTCCTGCCCGGCGCGTTCCAGCTGGCGCTGGGTGCCCTGCGGGCCGCGCCGCGGATCGAGGACGCCTTCCGGTCCGGCGCCGGGATGGGCTGGAACGAGCAGGACGAGGACGTCTTCGACGGCTGCGAGCGGTTCTTCCGGCCCGGGTACGCGGCCAGCCTCACCTCGGCCTGGATCCCGGCCCTGGACGGGGTCGAGGCCAAGCTGGGCGCCGGGGCGTCGGTGGCCGACGTGGGCTGTGGGCACGGGGCCTCCACGGTGCTGCTGGCCCAGGCGTACCCGGCCAGCCGGTTCGCCGGGTCCGACTACCACGGCGGGTCGATCGAGCGGGCCCGCAAACGCGCGTCCGAGGCCGGGGTGGCCGAGCGGGCCACCTTCGCCGTCGCCGGGGCCCAGGACTTCCCGGGCACCGGCTACGACCTGGTGACCACCTTCGACTGCCTGCACGACATGGGCGACCCGGTCGGCGCCGCCCGGCACATCGGCCAGGCGCTGGCCCCGGACGGGACCTGGCTGATCGTCGAGCCGGCCGCGGCCGACACCGTGGCCGGCAACCTCAACCCGGTCGGCCGGGTCTACTACTCGTTCTCCACGTTCCTGTGCGTGCCGAACGCGCGGTCCCAGCCGGGCGGGTTCGCGCTCGGCGCACAGGCCGGCGAGGCGGCGATCCGCCAGGTCGTCACCGACGCCGGCTTCACCCGCTTCCGCCGCGCCGCCGAGACCCCGTTCAACCTCGTGTACGAGGCCCGCCGCTAGGGACGATCCGGTAGGTGAGGTGGGTGACGAGGTCGTTGCCGGTGACCGAGACCGGCTCCAGGTCGGTGTCCCCGACGCCGGTGAACAGCCGTTCGCCGGCGCCGAGGATGGCCGGGACGACGTGCAGCCGCAGCTCGTCGATCAGCCCGGCGGCCAGGTACTGGTTGACCGTCGCGGCGCCGCCGGCGATCGCCACCGCGCGGTCGCCGGCGGCGGCCCGGGCCTGCGCCAGCGCGGCGTCGATCCCGTCGGTGACGAAGGTGATCGTCGTCCCGCCCTTCATGACCAGCGGCTCGCGCGGGTGGTGGGTCAGCACGAAGACCGGCCCGTGGTACGGCGGCTCCTCGCCCCACCAGCCGGTCCAGTCCAGGTCCCACCCGCCCCGGCCGGGGCCGAACATGTTGCGCCCCATCACGTACGCCCCGGCCGCGGTGATCGCGGCGATCTCGGCCGCGTTGCGGTCGGGCTGCTCGAACATCCACCGGTGCAGCCGGCCGCGCGGCCCGTCCCCGAACGGCTCGTCCAGCCGCTGGTGGAGGCCGGCGACGTACCCGTCGACGGACATCGCCATGTCGCAGGTGACCGTGGTCATCGGTTGCTCCCTCGTCCCGCCGGCGCCGATCGCCGGTTCCGGCCCCTGGTCGGAGCCGGTCGCCGGTTCTCGACATCGGCATCCGGCCGAGATCGGGAAGTCCACCCCGGCCGGGGCGACGTCCGGCGGTCCCGGCCGGATGGCGGTCCGGACAGAGGTCCGTCCGGACGCCCGATTGGGGCCGACCGATGCAGGGTGGGTCAATCGCCCCCGCGCGCGGTCTACGGGTGCGACAGTGACTTCGGGCGTGACACACCACAGCTTCGGGGGCCTCGGATGCCGAGAGTGAAGGACCGCCGGGTCGTCCGCGCGATCCGGGTGCTCATCGTGGATGATCACCGCACCTTCGCCGAGATGCTCGCGCTGGCGCTCGGCGCGGAGGCCGACTTCGAGTGCGTGGGCACGGCCGGCGGCAGCCTGGCCGCGGTCGAGCTCGCCGGCCGGCTCCGCCCCGACATGATCGTGATGGACATCCAGCTCGGCCCGGACAGCGGGCTGAACGCGGCCCGCACGATCCGGGCCACGCTGCCGGACTCCATCCTCGTGGTCGTCTCCGCGCACGACGGCCCGGAGTGGGTGGTCCGCGCGGCCCGGGCCGGGGCCAACGCGTTCGTACCGAAGACCGGTTCGCTGCCGCAGATGCTCTCGACGCTGCGGCGGGCCCGGCCGGGCTCGACGCTGGTCGCGCCGTCGCTGTTCGGGCTGCTGCCGCGGACGGCTCCGGACGCCGCGGACGCGCCGGAGAAGCTGACCGCCCGGGAGCTGGAGGTGCTCGGCCTGATGGGCCAGGGCATGGCCCCGGACGCGATCGCGCATCTGCTCAACATCAGCGTCAACACCTGCCGCAGCTACGTGAAGACGATCCACGCCCGGCTCGGCGTGCGGTCCCAGCTCGAGGCCGTCGTGGAGGCGCACCGGCTCGGGCTCATCGAGGTGGCGAGCGGGCGATAGGCCGATGCGCGGGCCGAGCACCGTCCGGCGGGCCATCGTCGCCCTCGCGATGACAGCGCTGCTGGCGTTCGCGTTCGTGGGGACCGCGGCCACGCTGGTGGCCCGGAACATCGCCGAGGACCAGGCGCTGGCGGAGTCGGTCCGCAGCGCCAGCTCCGTCGCCAACGTGCTGTTCGCGCCGGCGATGATCGCGGTCTTCGCCGGCGACACCAAGGCCCGGTCCCGCCTCGACGCCGCGGTCCGCATCCGCGGCCGGGAGGGCGCGATCATCCGGGTCAAGGTCTGGGACGACGACGGGCTCGTCCGCTACTCCGACGACCCCGGCACCGCCGGCCGGAAGTATGCCTTCCATCCCGACGTGCAGCGGGTCTTCGACGGCCACCGCGGCCTCGCGCACCTCTCCGACCTGGCCGACCCCGAGAACGACACCGAGGCCGGTCTCGGCCGGCTGGTCGAGGCGTACGTGCCGCTGCTTCTGGACGACGGCCGCCGGCTCGTGCTGGAGGTCTACTCGACCACCGACCGGGTCGACACGGCCAAGGCCGAGCTGGTGGAACGGCTCGTCCCGGCCGCGCTGATCGCGTTGCTGGTGCTCGTCGTGGCCCAGCTGCCGGTCTCGGTCTGGCTGGTACGCCGGGTCGGCCGGTCCCAGGAGGAGCGCAGCCGGCTGCTGCGCAGCGCGCTCACCGCCTCGGACCGGGAACGGCGCACGATCGCCCGGGACCTGCACGACAGCGTGGTCCAGGACCTCACCGGGGCCAGCTACGCGCTCGGCGCGCTCAACGGTCCACTCGGGACGGACCTGCCACCCCGGGCCCGCAGCATCCTGCACGACGTGTCCACTGTGGTCGGTGGCGCGATCGGCGGCCTGCGGGCGCTCCTGGTGGACATCTACCCGCCGGAGCTGACCCGCTCCGGCCTCGGGGTCGCCATCGACGACCTGGCCGCCGACCTGGACCAGGTCGAGGTGTCGGTCCGGACCGAGCTGGCCGCGGACCCGTCCCGGGAGGTCGCCGCGACCGTCTACCGCGGCGCCCGGGAGGCGCTGGTCAACGTCGGCAAGCACGCCGGCGCCCGGCACGCCTGGGTGGAGCTGACCGGCGACGCCTCCGCCGTACGGCTGCGGGTCTGGGACGACGGGCACGGCCTGCCCGCCGGCGCGGTGGCCGAGCGGGACGGTCACCTGGGGCTGCGGCTGCTGCGGGACGCGGCCACCGACCTCGGCGGCGGCCTGCACGTCGGCCCCGGTCCCGCGGGCGGTCTCGAGGTCGTGCTCGACCTCCCCACGGCGCCGCTGTAGTACCGGCTCACGGCGAGCACAGCTGCCAGCCGCGCAGGATCCGCAGGTGCACGGCCTGGGTCTGCGGCGCCGGGTCGACGCCGAGCTCGTCGGCCAGCAGCCGGCGGCACCGGTCGTACTCGCGCAGCGCGGCCGAGGTCTCGCCCAGCCCGGCGTAGCCGGCCATCAGCAGCCGGCTGGCCCGCTCGCTGTACGGGTTGCCCGCCAGCACCCGGCGGGCGAAGTCCACGGCTTCGGCCGGCAGCCCCAGCGCGGCCACCGCTTCGGCCCCGTCGCAGAGCAGGCCCTGCCGGATCGCGTCCAGCGAGCGCCGCTCGGAGACGACCCAGTCCGCCCCGTCGTCGTGGGCCCGCAGTTCGCCGCGGTAGAGGGCGTCCGCCTCCTGCGCGGCCATCGCCGCGGCCGTCGTGTCGCCGGCCTGCAGGAAGTGCCGGGTCCGGTTGGCCAGCGTGCGGAAGCCGGCGACGTCGACACGGGCGCCGTGCAGCCGCAGCCCGCCGAACTCGCGCTCCAGGGCGTCGCGGCCGAGCACCTGCCGGATCCGGAAGGTCGCCGTCCGCAGGCTCGACTGCGCCCGGGAATGCTCGGAGTCCGGCCAGAGCGAGGCCTGCAGGTCGTCCACCGGCGTCGGCCGCCCCACGGTCAACGCCAGCATCCGCAGCAGGTCCAGGGTCTTGCCGGTCTTCCACTCGCGCCCATCGACGGCGCTCCCGTCGGGCCGGTGCACCTCCAGCGCGCCGAGCAGGCGTATCTCGATCAGTCGTCCCGTCGTCGTGGGTAGAGCCTCGACGATCGCGGTCATCCCCATTCCCCCCCAGGATTCGGGCCGGCCCCACCAGACCGGCGCCAAAGTGGACGTTAGCAACGCACCGGACGTGCCCTCGGCCCCCAATACCGGGGGTCGGCCGCCGCCACGCCCGCTTTCAGCGGGCATTTCACGGCCGGTTGACGCACCAGCCGGACAGTCCCGGCGACTCGCGTCGTCCCTCGGCGCGCGGGTTGCCGGTGTCCGCCCTCGCGGACGCCGGGCCAGCGGTAGCGGCAATTCGATGGGGGCGACGGTGCTCACGAGAAAACGGCTCACCGCGGCATTCGCGGTACTGGCCACGACGATCGGCTTGACGACGGTGGCCTTGACGCCGGCCGCGGTGGCGGCGCCGGCCCCGGTGGGCCAGGGGTTCACGGTGACCGCGTCCGACCTGGCGTTCATCCTGAAACAGATCAAGATCTCCGAGCGGCACGCGGCGACGGAGACGCCCGCGAACCCGTGCGGCACGCTCGTCGGCCCGGCGGTGGACCAGATCCCCGACCGGCTGACCGCGTACGGGCTGCGGACGGTGGACGGGTCCTGCAACAACCTGTTCCCCGGCCGCGAGACCTTCGCCGCCGCCGACCAGCCCTTCCCGCGGTTGACCACGCCGGTGTTCAAGTCGGCCGAGTCGACGCCGCCGGGCTTCGGCCCGCCCGGGCCGTCGAGCTACGCGCAGAAGAAGGGCAACGTCTTCGACTCGCAGCCGCGGGTGATCTCGAACCTCATCGTCGACCAGACCTCGACGAACCCGGCCGCGGTGGCGGCAGCCGCCTTCCCGGTCCGCACCCAGGGCAACCCGGGGCTGTTCCCGTGCACGACGGACCCGGATCCGCTGGCGGATCCGCCGGTCGACGGCGTGCCGGCCAACTGCGTGCCCTCGCACCAGACGCTGTTCATCCCGAACGTGACCACCGACGTCGGCCTCTCGCCGCCGTACAACTCGATCTTCACGTTCTTCGGGCAGTTCTTCGACCACGGCGTCGACCAGACCGTGAAGAGCGGCGCGACCGTGTTCGTCCCGCTGCGGGCGGACGACCCGCTGATCGCCGGCCCGGACCACGTCCTCGGCAACGCCGACGACCTGCCGGCGCAGCTGCGGTTCATGGTGCTCACCCGGGCGCAGAACCAGCCCGGTCCGGACGGCGTGATCGGTGACGACCCCGCGACGCCGGCCGACGAGAGCGCCGACGACATCCAGAACGCCAACAACACCGACAGCCCCTGGGTCGACCAGAGCCAGACCTACACCTCCCACCCCTCGCACCAGGTCTTCCTGCGCGAGTACGTGAACAACACCGACGGTCGCCCGGTCTCCACCGGAAAGCTGCTCGGTGGCCAGGGCACCGCGGCCACCGGCATGGCCACCTGGGCCTCGGTCAAGGCGCAGGCGGCGAGCCTGCTCGGACTGCAGCTGGTCGACGCCGACGTGCTCAACATCCCGATGATCGCGACCGACCCGTACGGCAAGTTCCTGCCGGGTCCGCTGCGCGGGCTGCCGCAGTACGTCACCGCGACCGGCCTGGTCGAGGGCGACACCGCCAGCCCCGTGCTGGTGCCGGCGAACGCATTGCACTTCGACACGCCGTTCCTGACCGACATCGCGCACAACGCCGACCCGAGCCCGGCCGACGCCGACCACAACCCGGCGACGCCGCCGACCGCGCCGGTCCCGGACGCCGACACCACGGCCTCCGCGGACTTCGCCAACCAGCCGCCGGGCACGTACGACGACGAGATGCTCAACGCGCACTTCATCGCCGGTGACGGTCGGGTCAACGAGAACATCGCGCTGTCCTCCGTGCACCAGATCTTCCACTCCGAGCACGACCGGCTGGTCGGCGACATCAAGAACACGCTGACCAACGACACCTCCGCAGCCGGCGTGGCCGCGCTGGCGCAGTGGAAGCTCGTCGCCGGCGCCGGCGGCTGGAACGGCGAGCGGCTGTTCCAGGCGGCCCGGTTCGTGACCGAGATGGAGTACCAGCACCTGGTGTTCGAGGAGTTCGCGCGCAAGGTGCAGCCGGGCGTGCGGCCGTTCCACATCTACAGCCCGGACATCAACCCGGCCATCAAGGCCGAGTTCGCGCACGCGGTCTACCGCTTCGGCCACTCGATGCTCGACGACACCGTGGCCCGGACCAACGTCAACGGCACGGACAACTCCGTCCCGCTGCTGACCGCGTTCCTCAACCCACCCGAGTACTTCAACGGCGGCGGGGTCGGGCACCTGACGCCTGAGGCCGCGGCCGGCAGCATCCTGATGGGATCCTCCAACCAGGTCGGCAACGAGCTCGACGAGTTCGTCACCGAGACGCTGCGGAACAACCTGCTGGGCCTTCCGCTGGACCTGCCGACCCTGAACATGACCCGGGCCCGGGAGGCGGGCGTCCCCTCGCTGAACTCGGTGCGGCGCGAGATCCACGCCGACACCAACGACGGTCAGCTGGCGCCGTACACGAGCTGGGCCGACTTCGGGCAGAACATCAAGCACCCCGAGTCGCTCATCAACTTCGTGGCTGCGTACGGCACTCACCCGAGCATCACCTCGCAGACCACGCTGGCGGGCAAGCGGGCGGCGGCCAAGGCGATCGTCGACCCGGCCACGGCGCCGGCGTCCGACCCGTCGACCATCCCGGCCGACGCGGCGGACTTCATGTTCGGCGCGGGCACCTGGGAGAACGCCGCGGGCGGCGTGACCACGACCGGTCTCGACGACGTCGACCTCTGGGTCGGCGGCCTGGCCGAGATCACCAACCTCTTCGGCGGTCTGCTCGGCAGCACGTTCAACTACGTGTTCCAGACCCAGCTGGAGAACCTGCAGGACGGTGACCGGCTCTACTACCTGAACCGGACGCCGGGCATGAACCTGCGCACACAGCTGGAGGGCAACTCGTTCGCCGAGCTGATCGAGCGCAACACCGACGGCACCGACTCGTTGAAGGCCGACGTGTTCGGCACCGCCGACTGCAAGTTCCAGCTGGCCAACCTGGCCGGCACGCCCGCCGGCTGGGCCGCGAACGGTCCGAACGTGACCGACGACCCGTCCACCGAGTGCAAGGAGAACCTGCTGCTGCTGCGCAAGCCGGACGGCACCATCCAGTACAAGCAGATCAACACCGTCGACCCGCCCGGCATCAACGGCCAGGCCGTCTACAACGGGACTGACGGGGTGGACCGCGTCTGGGGCGGCAACGACAACGACACCTTCTGGGGTGGCGACGGCAACGACATCATCGAGGGCAACGGCGGCGACGACGTCGCGCTCGGCGGCGACGGCAACGACATCGTGACCGACCTCTCCGGCGCGGACGTGGAGAAGGGCGGTCCGGGCAACGACGCCCTCGACGGCGGCATCGGTGACGACATCTTCATGGGCGGCGACGGAAAGGACTTCATCAACGGCGGCGCGAACGACAACGAGACCTTCGCCGGGCCGGGGGATGACTTCATCATCGCCGGTCAGGGTGCGGACGCCGTCCAGGGCGACGGCGGCGACGACTGGATCCAGGGTGGCTCCGGTCAGGACCTGCTGATCGGTGACCACAGCGCGCCGTTCTTCGACGACCCGGGCCAGGTCGCTCCCGGCAACGACGTGTTCGTCGGTCAGGTCGGCGAGAACGACTACGACACCGAGGGCGGCGACGACCTGATGGCGCAGAACGCGGCCGTCGACCGCAACGCCGGCTCCGGTGGCTTCGACTGGGCCTTCCACCAGTACGACACGGTCGGCGGCGACGACGACATGAAGATCAACAACAACCTCGTCGGCCTGCCGCTGCCGATCATCGTCAACCGGGACCGGTGGCAGGAGACCGAGGCCGACTCCGGCAGTGCGTTCAACGACGTGATCCGGGGCGACGACGAGGTGCCCAGCACCGTCGGCGGCGGCGGCTTCACCGGCTGCGACGTCCTCGACCAGGCCGGCCTGGACCGGATCGCCGGACTGTCCACTGTGGTCGGACCGCTGACCGGCGCGCTGGCGCCGGTGGTGGCGGCGTCCGCGACCGGCTCGTGCCCGCTGTCCGGGCCGATCTGGGGTGAGGGCAACATCCTCATCGGCGGCGGCGGCAGCGACACGATCGAGGGCCGCGGCGGCGACGACATCATCGACGGGGACAGGTTCCTCTCGGCGCGGATCAGCGTGCGGACCAACGCGGCCGACCCGGCCACCGAGATCGGCAGCGCGGACCTCATGGAGCACCAGTACCTGCGGACCCCGGCGGGCGCCCTGACCGGCCCGACGCTGCAGGCCGCTGTCTTCGCCGGCACGGTCGACGCGGGCAACCTCGTCATCGTCCGGGAGATCCTGAGCCCGCCGGCCGCGGACGCGGCGTCCACCGACACCGCGGTCTTCTCCGGGCCGCGCGCCAACTACACGATCACCACCGTGAACGGCGCCCTGGTGGTCAACCAGACCGGCGCGAACGTGGTCGGCCAGAAGATCACCGACGGCATCGACACCCTGCGCAACGTCGAGGCCCTGCGGTTCACCGACCAGACCGTCAGCGTCCGGACGCCGGCCGCTCCGGTCATCGGTGTCGCGACCGCCTCGGCCGGCTCGGTCACGGCCAACTGGACCGCTCCGCCGGCCAACGGCGGACCGGTCGTCACCGGCTACGAGCTGGTCATCAGCTCCAACGGTGCGGTCGTCCGTACGGTCACCGGAATCGCGCGGACGGCGGGCACCCGGGCCGTCACCGGACTGACCAACGGGGTGACGTACACGGTCCAGGTCCGGGCGCTGAACGCGTTCGGCGCGGGCCCGCTGTCGGCACCGTCCAACGCGGTCACCCCGGCCGGTCTGCCGGGCGCGCCGACCGCCGTCGTCGCCCTGCGCGGCAACGGCCAGGCCGACGTGTCCTGGACGGCGCCGGCGAGCACCGGTGGCCTGCCGATCACCGGCTACGTGGTCCAGGTCCGGACCGGGACGACCGTGCAGCGCACGGTCGTGCTCACCGGCACCGCCACGTCGACGACGATCACCGGGCTCACCAACGGCACCGCGGTCAACTTCCGGGTCCAGGCGGTCACCGCCGTCGGGGCCGGGGCGTTGTCCACGCAGTCCAACGCGGTCACCCCGGCCGCGGTCCCGGGAGCGCCGGTCATCCTGGCGCCCGCCCAGGGCCCGGCGGGTGGAGCGCTCACCGCGGTCGCCAACTGGAACGCCCCGGCATCCGCCGGTGGCGCGGCGATCACGAACTACCGCGTCACCGCCTACCGGATGGCGGCTGACGGCACGACCGTGACCGGCACGCCCACCCAGGCGATCGTGGGGGCGGCGATCCGGACGCGAGCGTTCACCCTGCCGGCCGGTTCGTACCGGTTCGACGTGGTCGCGATCAACTCCGTCGGCGACAGCCTGCCGTCGGCGCGATCGGCCATCGTGGCACCGCGCTAGTCGCGGTCGGACCGAGCCTGCACCCCGTCCCCGTCCCCTCCGGGGCGGGGTGCAGTGCTCTCCAGCTCCCGGAGGGGAAGATGACCCGCACGATCGGCGGTCTGCTGGCTGTTCTCGCGCTGGCCGGGCTGGTGGGATGCCAGGCGGCGCCGGCCGACCCGGCCGCGGCGCCGACGCCCGCGGCCACGTCGGCCACAGGTCCGTCGGCCACAGGTCCGTCGGCCACGGGTCCGTCGGCCGGTTCGGGCGCCGGTTCGGCTCCCGCCGGCCCGGCCGGGCCGCGGCCGGGTGGCGTGATCCCGGACAGCGCGTTCGCGGGTCACCGGCCGTTCACCGGGCCGGCGGTCGAGGTGTACGGACAGGCCGCGCTGCTGGCCGCGTACAAGGAGATGGTGACGTTCGCGTTCGAGGCCGGCTGGAGCCCGGTCCTGATCCGCAAGGACGACACCCGACTGTCCACTTCGGACCTGAACGGCATCCGGTCGTACCTGACGGCGGCCCGGCGGGCGTTCCTGGACGCGACGTTCGCCCGGGTGGTCCGGTCCGACCGGGCCGCGATCCGGACCCTGGAGGACGTCGCGTTCTTCGGCATCACCGGGGCCGGCGGGCTCACCCCGGTCCCGGCCGGGAACGTCGTCACCGGCCGCCGCTTCACCGAGGCCGCGGTCGCGGTCGCGCCGAAGGACCGGCTCACCCTGTCCTTCGCGGCCAAGGCGAACATCCAGCTGCAGAACACCGCCGGCCACCGGTACGAGCTGCCCACCGGCCGGACGCTGCGCTACACCCTGGTCCGCAACACCGGCCCGACCCGCGCCGCCCGCCCGTTCCTGGTCGACTCCTGGACGATCGCCGTCTCCGTCCGCCGCCCCGAGGCCGCCCCGCCGTCCGGCTGAACTGTCGGAGGTGCGCGCTAGGTTCGCGCGCATGGTCGAGGCGCGGGCGCTCAACCGGGCGACGCTGGCGCGGCAGCTGCTGCTGCGGCGGGAGCGGCTGGACGTGGTCGGGGCGGTGCGCCGGATCGTGGCGCTGCAGGCGCAGGAGCCGGCCTCGCCGTACCTGGCGCTGTGGAACCGGGTGGCCGGGTTCGACCCGGCCGAGCTGGACACGGCGTTCGCGGACCACGCGGTGGTCAAGGCGACGCTGATGCGGATCACGCTGCACGCGGTCGTGGCCGAGGACTACGCGGCGTTCCAGGCCGCGATGGTGCGCTCGCTGCGGGCGTCCCGGCTCGGCGACGGCCGCTTCCTCGACACCGGGCTGTCGGCGGCCGAGGCGGACGCGCTGGTCCCGCACCTGCTGGAGTTCGCCGCGCAGCCGCGGACCGTCCCCGAGATCGAGGCGGTGCTGCACCGGCACTCCGGCCTCGACGAGCCGCACAAGCGCGTCTGGTGGGCCCTGAAGACGTACGCGCCGGTGTCGCACGCGCCGACCGGCGGGCCGTGGTCGTTCGGCCCGCGGGCGTCCTACGTCGCGGCCCGGCACCACGTGCCGGCCGAGCGCGAGGAGAGCCTGCGGCGGCTGGTCCGGCGCTACCTGGAGGGGTTCGGGCCGGCCTCCCCGGCGGACATCGCGCAGTTCACGTTGCTCACCCGGCGGGTCGCGCGGGAGACGCTGGCGGCGCTGGGGGAGGAGGTCGAGCAGCTGCCGGGCACGGACCTCTTCGACGTCCCGGGCGCGCCGCGGCCGGCGCCGGACACCCCGGCGCCGCCGCGGCTGCTGGCGATGTGGGACAGCATCCTGCTCGCGTACGCCGACCGCAGCCGGGTCATCCCGCCCGAGTTCCGCAAGGTGGTGATCCGGAACAACGGCGACGTGCTGCCGACGCTGCTCGTGGACGGGTACGTCGCCGGGGTGTGGCGCCCGGCCGAGGGCGGCATCGAGGCGACCGCGTTCCGGGCACTGTCCGAAGAGGACTGGGCCGGCCTCGCCGCCGAGGCCAGTGCGCTGACGGCCTTCCTGGCCGGCCGCGAGCCGGCGGTCTACCGGCGCTACCGGCACTGGTGGTCCACGCTCCCCGCCGCGGACGTCCGCCGCCTCCCCGGCTAGACAAGCCTCTGCGGCTAGACGTGCTCTCCGGCTAGACGTGCCTCCCTGGTAGACGTGCCTCTCCGGCGGACCCGACTTGCCGGCTAGACCGGCGCAGCCGCGGTCACCAGCTGGTTCAGGACGAGCCGGGTCTTGGTCTCGGTGACCGCGTCGATGTCCAGGCCGGCCGCCCGCGCGTACGACTCGAGGGTCGCCCGGGCCGCGACGGCCTCGTCCAGGGCGGCGACCGTCGACAGCTCGAGGAAGTCCAGCGGGCCCGCGATCCAGCGCTCGGCCTGGATCTCGATGCCCCGAGCGGTGTAGTCGGGCCACCGGGTCGCGTCGACCGGCGGCAGCACGCTGACGGCCGCGAGGTTCACCCGCGCGACGGCGCAGTCGGCCAGGAACTGCCGTTGCCCGGCGGTGAAGAGCGTCTCGACCGGACCGGCGGGATCCAGCCCGTCGCGGTCGGCACTGACGGACACGGCGAGCACGTGCCGGTCCCCGGCCCAATCGGCCTGGATCTTGACGCCGTCCTCCTTGCCCGCGGCCAGCCAGCGGTCGGTCAGCTGCGAGCGGCGGCAGGGCCGCAGCTTCGCGGTGGAGTCGGGCCCCTTCGCCCCGCGCCGCCGGAACCGCAGCACGATCCCGGCGTCCAGCAGCGGGGTCCGCGTCGGCAGCCCCGTCGTCAGGTCCTCGAAGAAGTAGATCTCCCACTGCTCCGGCTCGGCCGGGAGGCCGAGCGCGCCGATCGCCCGCGGCACCTGCTCCGCCGCGACGGTCATCTTGATCTCGGCCGTCTCCCGCGCCATCCCGCACCCCCGTCGACGAACCTCCAGTCTCGGCCCGGAACGCGCCGCCGGCGCACCGTTGCCCCCGACGCTGCCCGCAGAGGCAGGGCCGGGATAGCGTTCGGGGGTGGCTGAGGAGACGGTGGCGCTGACGCCGGACGCGTTCGTGACGACCGGGACCGAGCGCGAGGTGCTGGCCGGTTTCCTGGAGCTCTACCGCGGCATCGTGGTCCGCAAGCTGGCCGGCCTGAGCGAGCAGGACGCCCGGCAGTCGCTGGTGTCCTCACCGACCACGCTGCTCGGGCTGGTCAAGCACCTCGCGTCGGTGGAACGGGAGTGGTTCCAGCAGATCCTCGGCCGGCGACCGGCGGCCGAGCTCGGCCTGCCGCTGCCGGGCGACGGCTTCACGCTCGATCCGGCCGACACGGTCGCGAGCGTGACGGCCGACTACGAGCGGGCCTGCGCGGAGTCCCGGGCGGCGGTCGAGGGCCGGGAGCTGGACGAGGTGGTCCCGCAGGACTACCTCGGCTCGGTCTCCCTGCGCTGGATCCACGTGCACATGATCGAGGAGACCTCGCGGCACGCCGGGCACGCCGACATCCTGCGCGAGCAGACCGACGGCTCGATCGGGTTCGACTGAGCCGTGGCCGTGCTGGGGCCGACCGGGATCGAGGTCGGGGACGTGATCTTCGGCGCCGGGAGCATCGGCGGGTTCGGGTCCTCGCCGGCGACCCGGGGCTGGGGTCTGGACGCCGAGGCGGGACGGCGCCGGCTGGACGAGGCCGCCGCCCGCGGGATCCGGCTGATCGACACCGCCGACGCGTACGGCGGGGGCGAGAGCGAGCGCGTCGTCGGCGCCTGGCGGCCCGGCCACGACCAGCTGATCGCGACCAAGGTCGGCAACGTCGTCGGGGCCGACCGGCGCGGCGTCGACCTGTCGGCCGCGCACATCCGTCGTCAGCTGCGCACCAGCCTGGACCGGCTCGGCCGCGTCGACCTCTACCTGACCCACCAGCCCGACCCGGCCACCCCGCCGGAGGAGACCCTGGAGACGCTGGCGGGGCTGGTCACCGACGGCACCATCCGCGCCTACGGGTGCTGCAACGTCGACGCGCCCGAGCTGGAACGGCTGCTGGCCGCCGCCGACCGGATGGGCGTCCAACGCCCGGGCTGGCTGCAGAACTCGTTCAACCTGCTCGACCGGGGCGACGAGCGCGAGCTGCTGCCGTTGCTGCGGGCCGAGGGCCTGGGCTACACGCCGTACTCACCGCTGGCCGGCGGGATGCTGTCCGACCGCTATCTCGACGGTGCTGAACCGGCCCCGCGCAGCCGGCTCGCCGCCGGGGGAGTGGACTACGTGCACGCCGCCGACGTCCGGTGCCGGGTGCGGCGGCTGGCGGCGATCGCCCGGGAACACGGGGTCTCCACCGCCGCCCTGGCCCTGTCCTGGCTGCGCCGGCACCCGGCCGTGACCGCCGTCATCGTCGCGCCCAGCACCGAAGCCCAGTGGCAGGCGGTCGACGACATGGTCGACCTCGACGACGCGGCCGCGGCCGCGATCGGAGCACTTTAGACAGTCGCGTGTGGACGGAGGGCGCGGCGGACCTCGGCCGGGGTGGTGCCGTGGTGCCGGCGCAGCAGCGAGCGCAGCGTGCCGACGTTGCGGTAGCCGACCGCGGTGGTGATCGAGTGCAGGCTGCGGTCGGTGGTCCGCAGCAGGTGCAGCGCCTGGTCGGCCCGGATGTGGTGCACCAGCTGGATCGGGGACATGCCGAGCTCCGCCGCGGTGGCCCGCTGCAGGCTGCGTTCGCTGACCCCGACCGCCCGCGCCGCCCGGCTGATCTGGATGGGCTCGTCGAGGTGCTCCCGCACCCAGGTCTCGTACGCGGTGAGCACCGGGTCGGGCCGGGTCAGCACCGCCGGCACCACGAACGCCGACTGCAGCGAGCGCGGCGTCGCGACCAGGTAGCGGGCGACCAGCTCGGCCAGCGCCGGGCTGCTGCCCGCCACCACCGACAGGGCCAGGTCGATGTGCGCGAACGCGGCCCCGGCGGTGGTGAGCGTGCCGGCCCGGGCCAGGATCCGGGTCTCGTCCAGCTCGACGGCCGGGTAGCGCTTGCGGAACGCGGAACCCAGCCACCAGCTGGTGGTGGCCGGCCCGCCGTCGAGCAGGCCGGCCTCGCCGAGCAGGAACGTCGCCGTGCAGGCCGCGGCCAGCGGCACCCGCTGCCCATGCAGGTCGGTCAGCCAGGCCAGCGCCGGATGCCGGCGCACGACGTCGACCAGGCCGGCCGGGTCCTTCTCGCCCAGCGCGGGGATGACGACCAGCTCGGGCCGCTCGGTCAGGGCGGCCAGCGGCGTGGTCGCCAGCCGCATCCCGTGCGTGGTCCGGACCTCGGCGCCGAGCCCGACCGGGGTGATCGTGAAGGTCGCCGCGTTGGGCAGCGTCCGGGCCAGCTCGGTCGCCGTGGCCAGCACGTCCAGCACGATGCTGAGCCCGGAGTCGAACACGCCGTCCACGGCGAAAACCGTCACGTTCATGTCGGGAACGGTACCGAAGATGGCGTATCCGCAACCGTCGTACGGCGATCGCCGGATCTACCGTCTGCGGAGTGATCATCCAACGACGAAGGATCCCCGCATGAGCGTGCAGTTCGGCCTGCTGGCCACCCTCGAAGCCAAGCCCGGCCGCGGCGACGACCTGGCCGAGTTCCTCCGGTCCGGCCGCGAGATCGCGGTCGCCGAGACCGGCACCGTGACCTGGTACGCGTTCAAGATCAGCGACACCACGTACGGGATCTTCGACACCTTCGAGGCCGAGGACGCCCGGCAGGCCCACCTCGGCGGGCAGATCCCGGCCGCGCTCGGCCAGGTCGCGGAGGACCTGCTCGCCGCCGACCCCGACATCAAGCTGATCGACATCGTCGCGGTCAAGTAGCCACCGGACGGCGACGGACCCGGGTCACCGGGGCCCGGGGTCCTCGCGTCCACCGTCGCCCGAGGCCTACGATGGAAACGGAGGATCCTCCGTTCTGTTGGCCATGAGAGGCGACGTATGAACCTGGGTGTGCACGTGTCCGACTTCACCTGGCCGGGCGGTCCGCAGACCATGGCGAAAGACCTGACCCGGATCGCGGCCGCGGCCGAGGACGCCGGCTTCGCCAAGCTCAGCGTGATGGACCACGTCTGGCAGATCGGCCACCTCGGCCCGCCGGAGCACGAGATGCTCGAGGCGTACACGACGCTCGGCTTCATCGCGGCGAACACCGAGCGGATGCTCCTGCACACGCTGGTCACCGGGGTCGTCTACCGCGAGCCCGGCCTGCTCGCCAAGGCCGTCAGCACCCTCGACGTCCTCTCCGGCGGGCGCGCCGGGCTCGGCATCGGGGCCGCATGGAACGAGGAGGAGTCGCGCGGGCTCGGCCTGCCCTTCCCGTCCACCTCCGAGCGCTTCGAGCGCCTGGAGGAGGCGCTGCAGATCTGCCTGCAGATGTGGGGCCCGGACGAGGCGCCCTTCGAGGGCACGCACTACCAGCTCGGCCGCACGCTGAACTCCCCGCAGAACCTCACCACGCCCCGGCCGCGGATCATGGTCGGCGGCGGTGGGGAGAAGAAGACGCTGCGCCTCGTCGCGAAGTACGCCGACGCCTGCAACCTCTTCGGCGGGCCCGACGTCACCCACAAGCTCGACGTCCTGCGCGCGCACTGCGAGCGGGAGGGGCGCGACTACGACGACATCGAGAAGACGACCACCGTCCACGTCGGCCCGTCCGCCGAACCGGGGAAGCTGCTCGAGGAGCTGCGCTCCCTGCACGAGCTCGGATTCACCGTCGCCTACATGATGGTCCAGGGCGTCGCGGAGCTGTCGCCGCTCGAGATGCTCGGCACCAGCGTCATCCCGGAGATCGCCACCTGGTGACCTCCTGGGGAAGAATGCGTACGCAAACAGGTACGCTCCCCCCATGAGGACGCCCGAGGTGCTGTCGTTCCGCGAGTTCCGGACCGGCCTCGCGGCCACCTTGAAGCGCGTCCAGGAGCCCGACAGCGGGCCGGTGTTCGTCGGCGCACACCGCAAGCCGGAGGCCGTCGTCCTGTCGGTGTCCCGCTACGAGGAGCTCGTCGAGGCGATCGAGCGGCGCGAGGCAGTAATGGAGGCGCTGGCATCCGTCCGGGCCGAGGGTCTCGAACCCGGCCCGGACGGCCTCTCGATGCTCGACGCCATCGCCGGGGGCCGGATGACCACGGCTGACGCCCGCGAGCGCACCCTGGCGCGCTATTCCAGGTGAGCTGGGATCCCTACCTCGACCTCCGGACAGGC